>JAJPXE010000205.1 GCA_021205645.1 Candidatus Gastranaerophilales bacterium
TTATTTTATACACTCACAATATTATTTAAAAAACTTTTTTCATAAATACTTAAAAAATAAAAAAAAATTAAACAATTGAGTTCGGAAAGTGCGAAAAAATCTCAAAATTGATGTGTGTGAGGTAAAATAAAATTTTTATACTCCGGAGGGTTTTGCTTGTCCTCTTCGTCCTGATTTTTTTGCAAGGTGATGACCATGCGTGAGTTAATCGCCCCCTAACCGTTGCGGAGCGGGTGGAAACCGGTTCCCGCTCCGTTTCCCGCTGCCAGAGAGAAGATGAGAAATAGATTTAAGTCTTCACCTGACGAAGAGTGCTTAAACCCGCCATTAAAGGGAAAATTAGTTTTGTTTGTAAATAAATGTAAAAGTTTTACATAATAACATGGAAAAAGTTTTCCTTTACATACATTGAATAAACATAAAATAAGAAAAGGCAGGAAAAATATGAACACAATATCATTTACTCCACAAAATATTAACTATACAAACAACGTAACAATGAAAAACAGAATGGCTGCTCCTGTTTTTACGGCGGGTAAACCAAAAATTCCGGCAGCAGGCGAAGTAAAAAAAACAGCAAATCTTGCACAGAAAATCTATAAAGCTTTGTTCTTGCCGCAAAATGAAACAATAACGGCTGTCAAAGACGGAAATGTCTTTACCAGAGTTTTTAGTGCCGACGGCACAGAAAGAATTTCTACAAAATATAAAAAATTCAGTTCAAAACCTCAATCAATTGTAAAAGATAACAGAATAACAAAGTTAAGAGAAATAACCGATATGAACAAAGACGGCACGGTGAATGTTAAAATTAACGACATGTATACACCGGAATATAATGTTTCTGTCGGATATAGTCATATAAATCCTGAAAGTTATGCAACGGAAACTCCGATAAAAATCGGATACGGTGATAAGGAGTATACTATTACAAAAGAACAGAGTGAAGAAATGCGCAATGATTTTAGTAAAGTACTTAATGAAAAGTTTAATAAATCACCCAGAGAGTTAAAACAACTGGAAGAAAAAGAACTTGATAAATATATATCGGATTTTTATACAACTCCTGAAACGACAGCAACAGCTATATTATTAACCCCTGCTGCGCTGGAAGAACAACTTGAAATGGTTCCGAGAGCATTACCTTACGGAATAGAATGTATCATAGATAAATTGGCTAAATAAAATATTATTATATACTACAAATAAAGCGGACATGTTATGTCCGCTTTTTATTATACAGATAAACATGTTCAATACGATTTTACATTCTTCACAAACCGTAAAAATTGTTGTACAATGAATAAAGATGAGAAGGAGCAGTGAATGTCAAAAAAAGTTGTGAGTTTGGGCGAACAGCGTTCAAAACATAAAGATGAAGAAACACACCGCCGTGAAGAAACAGAAACAGAGCAAACATCGGAAAGTGGTGAATCTGTTTATTGCAGCTTTTGCGGACGTCCGAACACGCAGGTTGTCAAAATGGTTAAAGGTCCTGGAGTAAATATCTGCTCTGAATGTACAATGATTGCAGTACAATATTTGATATTAAATGACAGAATGCCGTCAGCTGAAGCTCAGGCTATTTTAGACGCATTTTGGGGTAAATGCAGGTAAAGTTTTATGAATAAAATACAAATAAGAGCAGAAATTTTAACACTTATAACAAAACTACAAACCACAACTGCCGTTTCTGACGAGATGTTTGCAGTGCTGGATGCCGAAGCCGATAAACAATCGATAATGGATGTTTTACTGAAAGAACTGTCAAGAGCTAAAGAACAAAAGGCTTTTGTTATCTGTTATATTCTAACCAGACTTTTTGATAAAGAAACGCTTATAACAAACTTGCGCGAATTCATTCGTGATAGAAAAATCAGCGATTATGCCAAGCTAATTGCTTTTAACCTGCTGAAAGATTTGGGCAGTGAAGTCCAATACGATGATGTTAACGGATACTTCACAGAATTTGACCGGATTGTTGAAGAAGAAACAAAAGAAATGCTCAATTCGGCATTGATGAACCCCGAAGCACAAATAGATTTCATTGATTTCTTATCGGCACTTAGCCCGGATGACCAGTTAGTTTTAGTCAAATCGCTAAATGAGGATTATACGCAGGATGCTCTTGCTAACATTTTGATACCGTTGTTTTTATATAATCCAAAAACAGATCTGGCAAAAGAAGTTATAACATTATTAAGCAGTTCAAAATCACAGCTTGCATTCCATGCATTTGAAGAAGCAAAAGATTTTGTCAGCGAAGATTTGATTCCTTTGCTCAATAAGGGGCTTTCTGCCCTGAAACTGTCCGGTATCAGAGTTGATAAGGCTGTTGATTTTTACAAGAATATTCTAAAATCATCCGAACCATACAAGTCTTATATGAGTTATCCTGACGGACACGGAAATCTGGCTGTTGTATTCACAAGAATAAGACCTGACGATACTATTCAATTTGTTGCAATGGTTCTGAACGATATGTACGGAATTTTGGATTGTTTCGGGTTTAATGAAATTACAAAAATGGATTTAAATAAAATCCTCGCAAAATTTTACGCACAGGATAGCGGGGTTGAAGTTAATCACAGTGTTGTCAAATATCTTGTTGACAGAGCAGAGAAATTAGCCAGATACAACAAAGACCTGGTTCCGTATGAATACGTTTGCTGGAAAAATACATTATTGGATATAGTGCCTGAAAAACCTGATTGCAAACTTGAATTTATAGAATTATCTAAAAATGACATAGATGAACTTTGTTTAAATGATGTTGTTCAATCGTGGTTCTATGATGAAAATACATCAGAAACATTTAAAAATATTATTAATAAACTTAATGAGATATATATAAATAATGATTTCAATGCCGATTTAGAAAAGTTTATTTCCAATAATTATGACGATATATATACTCCTGAAGAAATTGAAATTTGGAAAAATAGATTTTATCTGACAGCTTATTTAAAACAGTTAAAAAAAGAGAACAAACTTGCGGAAATGTTCTATTCGATAGGCAATAACAAAGCGTTTCTGGCAAATATTTTACGAAAAAGCATTTATGAATATTACGTTGCCCATCGTTGGAAGTTAAAGAATGCGGCAAAGACGACCAATATGTTCCAGAAAGAACAAAAACCGGCAGTTGAGTTTGAACTGATGCAGCTTGATATGATAATTTCAACAATTGAAGCAAAATGGGTCTGTCAAGATGCATAAAATTATGTGTCTTGATGTCGGAACAAAGAGAATAGGTGTTGCACTAAGTGATTATTTACATATAACGGTTAACGGTTATGGCTGCGTTGATAGGATGCCTGAAAATAAAGCCGTTGACGATATTATTAAAATCGCGAAAGAAAATAATGTCAAAACCATTGTTGTCGGTGTTCCGGTTAATATGGACGGAACGTACGGGTTTCAGTCAGAAGATTGTATAAAATTCGCTGGTAATTTTAACGGGTTTGATATAATATTTGAAGATGAACGTTTGACTTCTGATTTGGCGGAAGAAAATCTGGGAGCTAAAAAAATTGATTTTCGAAAGAATAAATCATTAGTTGATATAGAAAGTGCGTGTATAATTTTGGAACAATATTTATCAAGAAAGTGAGTTTTTTATGAATGAAGCAGAAGAAAATAATATAATAGAAACGGTAGATGAAGAGGGTGTAAAATTCAGATTTCAGTTGTTTGATATAGTTGAATTTGAAGAAAAAGAATATGCCCTGTTACTTCCTGTTGAAGAAGAAGATGATGATGAAGATGATGATACAGAGATTGTTTTAATGCGCCTTACAAAAGAAGGTGATGAATATACATTTGAGACAATTGACGATGAAGAAGAATTCGAACGGATATCAGAATATATTGAGACTCTGGAATACGACGAAGAAGAGTAGACTTTATTGTTAAAAACTGTGTTATATTTCATTGAGGAGTAATCAAGTGTTTGAAAAATTTACCGAACAAGCTATAAATACTGTATATGAAGCCCAGAATTACGCTCTGAATATGGGCAGTTCTGAGGTTTATGCAGAACATCTGCTTTATGCTGTCGTAAAAAATGCTAAAGGTATTTCTCTTAGAATGTTCCGGAATTGCGGAATTGATGCCGATAAACTAGATGAAGATATAAAAAACTATATTTCTCCTACCGCAAAAAATTACGTTGTTATTCCATTCAATAAAGATTTCAAGGGATTATTAAAGCAAACTCTTGATCTGGCAACAAAATCAGGCAATAAAAATATTTTATACGAGCATTTATTTCTTGCATTATTGAATTATAAAAACCCGAATATTATAGAAATCCTTGACAGGTATGGTTTTGACAGCTTTGCGGCAAAAGATATCTTAAATAAAGTAGTACAGAAAAAGATAAAAAAAATGAGCCACCCTGAAGGGGAAGAAGTTGGCGAAGTCAGGGAAATAGATGAGATTTATAAAAATTTGGAGCGTTCATCTATTTTTGACAAAGCTATCTCAAAGCTTACTGCCTCCGGATATGAAATACTCGGAACAGAACAAATTGTATCATCAATCCTTGAGAACAAAGAGTCGGATATAACAAGGCTATTGGCAGAATTTAATATTACTCAAGAAACTTTTGATGAGAAACTTGAGAGTTTACAATCAAGAGATGCTGAATATTCGGGACGAAAAATTGTATTCACTCCGAATGCATTCAGGGTAATGAATAATGCTCTTCAATCGGCAAAAGAGCTGGGTTCATCAACAGTTTTGCCGGAGCACATTATTCTCGGGATTTTGAATGTAAAAAAGGGTATAGCAAGTGATATTTTTACAGAACTCAATATTGATTTTGATGAATTATCAAAGCGGATTATCAAGCCTATAGAAAAACAAATGCCTGAGACACTCGTTATATTAAAGCTGGCAAAAGAAGAAGCCCGGAGAATCGGCAGAAACATTGTCGGAACTGAAATGTTTTTGCTCGGCATACTTGCAGAGGGTTCTGCAATCGGAGCAAGAGTTCTCAATAGTCTTGAAATAACCCTAAAAGATGCAAGAAGTGTGGTAGAAAAGCAACTGGGATACGGTAATGAATATTTTGATAAAGAGATTGTGTTTACAAAACGTGCAAAAAATGTGTTGGAAAAAGCATGGAGTCTGGCACAAGAGGCAGACAGGGAACGTATAAACTCGGAAGACTTACTTCTTGCCATTACAACAGAACAGAGTTCTCTTGCAATGAAAATTCTGGAACAGCTCGGGGTTGATGCTCTCGAAATCAAATACGGAATATTAAAAGAGATGGAAAAATCTTGATAAATAAGGTTTTAGAATTTATTAACAAATATAATTTATCAGCCGGAACTATCATAGTCGGATTTTCCGGCGGCTATGATTCAATATGTCTGCTTGATATAATGCGTAAAATTGCTCCCGAAAACAATATAAGATTAGTTGCCGCACATTATAACCATAATTGGCGGGGCGAGGCAGCAAGAAGTGAGCAACAGAATTGTGAAAATTTTTGTAAAAAATATGATATTGAATTTTATACGGAGACAGCCCCGGATAATATAAAAAAGACCGAAACAGAAGCGCGGGAGCTGCGTTACGCATTTTTTGAGCGTGTATTAGATTATTACTGTGCGGATGTTTTGTTTACCGCACATAATTTTGATGATAACGCTGAAACTGTTCTTTACAGGATAATTAAAGGAACAGGACTTGAGGGGATAAGAGGAATTCTGCCGGTCAGAGATAAGTTTTACAGACCTCTGCTTGGTATAAAAAGAGCTGATATTGAGGATTATTGCAGAAATAACGGTCTAAATCCTAACAATGACCTGTCAAATGAAGATATTGAACATAAACGTAACTTAATCCGGCATGAGATACTGCCGCTGCTGTCAAAAATTAATCCTGAAATAAAAACAGCCTTAAACAAACTGTCAAAAGCAGCTAATTCTGAGATGAATGTCGTCAAGGAATATATAAATATTATTGGCGGCAAACTTTTTGTGAACGGTAAAATTAACCTTGAGTATTTTAGCAGTTGTTCGGAGGCTGTTCAGCTCAGGATTATTTATAAATATTTACGTGAACATAAAGTTGATTATGATATGAAAACAATTCGGGAAATTTGTGAAGTTATAAAGAATGCGGGAATAAAACAAACACCGATGAAATATTCACTTTCAAAAGATAAGTTTCTGTACGTTAATTCATCAAATATTGAGATAATTTCTGATTGCAAAAAAAACGAAAAAATCATAAAAATAAACAGTTCAGGCACATATAATTTTGATGGGAATGAGTTTATCATAGAGAAATGTAATAAGAGACAGGCTATCGGTTCCGAATCAATCGCATATGTTGATTTATCCGGGTTTGATGATTTATCATTGCGAACCCGCCGTGAGGGTGATATCATCTCTCCGCTTGGTTTAGCTGCAAGGATGAAGTTAAAAAAGTATTTAATTAATAAAAAGATATCGGAGCCGGTAAGAGATAAATTGTTATTTTTGTGCAGCGGTAGTGAGGTTTTGTGGGCGGCAGGCGTTGGATTGAGCGACAAAATTAAAACACGTACGGCTCCCACGCATAAAT
>JAJPXE010000054.1 GCA_021205645.1 Candidatus Gastranaerophilales bacterium
GAGAGGGCAGGTGAAGCCAGTCCGGAGAGGGCAGGTGAAGCCTGTCCGGAGAGGGGAAAATTAGTTCTTATTTTTTCCCGAAAGCCCATTTTGTAAAGATTGTAACAAGTTTTTAAATGGGTGAAATCAGGCTGTTTTTATTAACTTTATATATATGTAAGAGTGAGTTCTTATCAGATATGTATTAAATAACAAAGAGGTAAAAATGGCTATTGCGGCTGTTGACGGATACGGCGACATAACAAGCAGTAATGCGAAAGAAATCTATACCGCTTATATGAAAGGCGATATAGATTTAAGTGCTTCACAAAGGGTATACTGTGAGCATTTTTTATCTAATGACGACATAGAAGAAATAGAATATGAAGTTGATGTACAAAAAAACTCGGGTTCCAGTCAAATAGAAGATGCTGAAAATGCTGAATCGCATGACGGTCAGGGGGAAAATGTTACAGCTACGACTGCAGGTAATATGGCAGCAGTTGCTGCATTTCCATTGTTGGCAATGCTTGCAATTGCTGCTGATGGCTTTACAGCATTTGCTCTTGGTACTGCTGCAGTTGCTTGTTCAGCCGCTACTATCGTATTCACCAATTTATTTGATAATGGTTATAGCGACAGAACACAGGCTTGTGATAACGGTGATGATACAAATTCGACAATAGACTCATATACAGAAGCTCTGGAAGCAACAATGGAGTCAATGAATGATGATATGGAATCATATCAGGAACAATCAGAAACCTTGACCGTCACTATGAATCAGAAGACATCAGAGATGGCTGCTTTGCAGATACAGCTTGCTGATGCAACCGCAGCAGGTGATACTGCGGGCGTTCAATCAATAAAAGAACAGATGCAATCACTGGAGGAAATGGATACTTCCGAAATGGAGGACGGGCTCAGTGAAACTCAGGAGAATTTGGAAGCTTATCAAGCAGCTAACAACGAATCACTCGGAGTGAGTGGCGCTGGTCAGACCGTTTCCGATTTTTTGAAAGAAGGAACCGCTCTCGGTGCTGTTGCGACTGTTAATGCTGTATTGTTGGCAGCAGCGGCAGCAGCAGCAGGTTTAACTGCGGCAGGACATATGCCAAAATTAGCTCCATTTTTCCCTGATTTTGCCACTTCAATGAGTGCTAAAATTATGTATGCACTTTGTGCGGCATCCTTTGGAACAGCTGCAACAAAAATGTCATCAAAGGCTTCAAACGAGTTTGAATGCGGATCAAAAGGCGGTGATATGCAAGACCATGTTGATTCGTTGAATGGAATGATAGAAGAACAGCTCGCATACACTGAAGAGACGGGTGAATCATTTGCCGAAACGGATGAAGAATCGGCAGAATCGCAGGCAGAGGCACAGGAAGCTGCAAATAAAGCTGTCGCAGCAAATACAAGCAGCGGTACAGATAAGGACAAGGACAAAGACAAAGATAAGGACGGTGCTGTCGTATAGCATAACATTTCCAAGGGATTAGTTCCTTTCTCTCGCACAGACTTAATACATACTGCAAATTATTTTAAACGGAAGCAGTATTTTTAAGTTCTTTAATTTTATTTATGGTTTTTTGAGTGATAGATGGAATGTCCATTTCTTCCGTGAATATTTCTATATAGCACATACAATCTTGCTGTTCAGCCATTTTGAGTACAGTATTAAATTCTTCATCTGTTTTGGCAGATGCTGTCCACACATTGCCGGCAAATACTTCCGGTAATTTTAAATAATTCCATTGAATGATATTATTGAAGTTATCATCTGGTGAATTTGAAAGCAGCCTTTCTACCGTGTAGCCGTTGTTATTAAGCACAATAACAACCGGTTTAAATCCACAGTGCATCATATTTCCGATTTCTGCCGCAGTAAGCTGATGAGAGCCTTCACCCGTGAATAAAATAACCCGTCCCTTATCTTTCAATGCTGCATTTGCTCCAAATGCGGCAGGTGTTGCCCAACCGATAGAACCCCATAAGGTTTGTGTGTTAACCGTAACGTTATCCGGAAGTTTTATCTCTGCAAAACCGTATGGAATAATCCCCGTTTCAATAAACAGACAATCTCCCTCTTTGAAAAATTCCTGTAATCTCGGATAGATATATTTTGAAGAAAGTTTTTCATTTTTTATCTCTAATTCCGGATACCCTGTTTTTATTTCAGGCAGATTAATTACTTTTTGAGGCAGTTGTTTTATCAACTCCTGCAATATATCGTTCATCATGACATCATTATAGCGTTTGTGGTTCACAACGGTGTAAGAACCGTAAATTGCCGCAAAATCTTCCAAATCATACGGCAGAGCAAACCCGAAAGTATTCAAATCACTGTATATTGCACCGAATGAAATAAGACAGTCAGTATTGTGAAGTATTTCTTTTGCCGTGTCATTGCCGTAATCCGATAAATAAGTGCCTGGATAATTCTTTAAAGATGTGTTTATTGCTCCGATACCCATTAAGAAATTAGTTGCCGGATAACCTGTTTGCTGCGTCAATTTTTCAAATTCTTTTTCAAGTCTGTAACGTTTAAGTACAGCATCTGCAAGAAGCACCGTTTTTTTCGATTTATCCGCAAGATTAACTATTGCTTCAACGGCTGATTTCAGGTTATCAGGATTACTTTCCGGGTATTCAAAACCTATGTTTCCATCAATTTCAATTTGCGTAACATCAATAGGAATGGCAATATATACAGGGCGTCTTTCTTTTACAAATGTAGTTATAACCCTGTCAATTTCTGATTTTGCGTTTTTCGATGTAAGATAAGCCGTTGTCTCGACAACGTTAGAGAACGCCCTTTCAAACGCATAATAATCAGGCGCTTGAAAATTATGATGAATAAGTGTTTTATTTTCGATATCAGAAGTTTTAGGAACTCCGACAATATTAATTACGGGTACATTTTCTGCAAAAGCACCGGCAACAGCGTTTATGGCACTGAGCTCACCGACGCCGTATGTTGTTACAACCGCACCAAACCCTTTAACACGTGCATAACCGTCAGCAGCATAGCCGGCATTTAACTCATTTGTACAACCTATCCAGTTAGTGTTAGGGTTATCATTTATTGCATAAAGAATGTTGAAATTATAATCCCCCGGCAGTCCGAAAAAATCCGTTATTCCTAATGTTTCAAGTGATTTTATAAGGTAATCCGCAACTTTCATAATCCAGATACTATCACGAACAATTCTTACTGTAAATCCTGCTTACAGGGTAATTTATGTTTTGCGGTGATTTGTAAAATTATTTAATACTCTTGCAGGACATGGGTTTCAAAAGGCTTTGCATTTGTTAAGAATTGTAACATGCATAAAAAGAAAAAGACAATTACAGGGAAGAAAAAAACTTTATATTCATGTAAAGGTTATAAATTAAAATTTAGTTTAGGTTAGTTAAAAGTATTTAGGAGGTTTGTATGTCAACAATGGTAACAACAGGGAATTTATTAAATCCCACATCACAGGGGCTTGCATACGGCATGTTTCCGGGTGGTTCCATGAGCCAGTATTTAGATGCATATTCTGTTTTTGATACAACAGGTTCCGCATATACCGGTAATGTTTTTGGAACAGGATATGGATACGGTTATGGCGGTGTGAATATGATTGCTAACAATAATGCATATTATGATTATATGGGTGTAAACTCTGATAATATGACATCCTTAGCATTCAAAAATCGTTCAAATCAACACGCCTTAGGCTCATACAATGAAATTATACAGAAGAATATGGCAGAAATGGCATCTGCAATCCGTGAGGGTGAATTTGGTAAAGCATCTTCAATCTACAACGAAGTTTACACAGCAATCAGCAAAAACTACGGTGAAGAATTAATGACTCAATCACAGCGCTTAGAAGCTGACCAGTCAATCAAAGCAACAATCACCAATTTATATGCTCAGGTCAACGGATATTCTCTGGTTGCTGATATTGAAGAAAGCGGCGAAGGATACTTTGCCAACGGATTTATGCAAGGTTTAACACTCGGCAACCACCACAAAAACTCTGCGGAAGAAACAGAATCATATATGACGGGTGCAGGCATCGAAAATTATTCAGGCAAAAAACTTCAAAAAAATATCGGTAAATTAATAGGTGGTGCAGTGAGTGTAGGTGGTTCTATTGCAGCAGGTGCAGCTATCGGTTCATTCATACCGGGAATAGGTACGGCAATCGGTGCGGCTGTCGGCGGCACAATAGCTCTCGGAACCTGGTTATTCTCTGATAACTCGCCCTCAAAAGTTACCAAAGCATAATAATGGCTCATTATACAAAACTCTTAAATAAGTAACCTAAATAACCTTATTAATAACCTAAATACAAACTAAAATGACTAAATTACAACGGTAGAATATATCTACCGTTTTTTTTGATATTTAGAATAAAAACTATACATGTTATCTGTATTATCAGCGGAGTAGATATTTTCTGTATTGAAGCTGAAAAATTTTTATTTCCGCCTCCACACGGGCGGTTGAGCATTCAGTAAATACAATTCGTGCAATCCCTCAAGTGTTAGGTTCGGCGATATCAGGTCAAAGCTGCGTTTCATATATTTTGATACGATATTACAAAACCCGCCCGTTGCAATAATTACAGCTTTTTCCCCGAGTTCTTGTTCGCACATATCAATCATACCGTCTATCATACAGGCAGAACCTCTTACAACCCCGGAAAGAATCGCATTTTGAGTGCAATCACCTATAGCATAATCTATATAATCAATATCAAGCTCAGGCAGCTTTGCGGTCGCACGATTGAGCGAATTGAACTGTGTTTGTATCCCCGGTGCAATAACACCGCCGATAAATTCACCCTTTGAATTAACTATATCAAAAGTTGTTGCCGTTCCGAAATCAACAGTAATAACCGATTTTTTATACAGCTGAAATGCCCTGTATCCGTTGGCAATCCTGTCGGCACCGATTTCAGAGTTGTTTTTCAGAGTTAGTCTAATCCCTGTGCGAGATTGATTAGAAAGTATAACGGCTTTAACCCCGTACAAATCCATTACTGCATAACAAAGCCTGTCATTGAGATTTTCAACAACAGAGCCTATTATAGCACCATCTATATCGACACTGCCAAGGTTTGAATACAGCATATCTTCATAATCCCTGACTGTCTTTTCCTCATCGGACGGCATTCTGAACTGTTTTACCAACTCCGTGCTGTTGAATAAACCGACCGCAGTGCTCGTATTTCCAATATCAATTGTTATTATCATAAAATAACCCCCGGGGCTATTCTACAATAAATATAGCCTATTTACTAGGCTTGAAATCCTCCGTCATCTCCGCCTTGAACATTTCCAAAAGCTAAATTGGCAGCAGGATTGGTAAATATTCCTCCCGGAAATTTACTGGTACTTTTAGTAAAATTATCTTCTTCATCTTCTTTCCATTTCGGTTCGTTACCTGAATTTGACAGTGCAGGTGAAGTACGTGCAAAATCAGTGCCGCCAATATTGTCCGTTATCGGCTCAGGAAGTATTCTAAGTAATCTCATGTATTATCCTCCATGACAATATTACTACTCTTTATATCTATATATATAAAGTATATTCATAAACGAGAATTGCCTTTTTGGATATATTTTGTGTTACATTTTTTAATGATTGACCGATTCCGGATATTGCACTAATAATCGCTGTTAAAAGGTTAATTTCTGTAACAATGCAATCCGAACACGTTGCACAATTATCTAAAAAATGTATAATTTGGATATACACAATACAAAGTCCAACTATTACTATCTGTAAAGTATGAAACCCGAGTATGTTCATACTTTTTTATTTGGCAGTGTGCAGCCTGCCCGCAAGGGAGTGCATAATGAAAAACTTTTTCCCCTGCCGGGAGAGGGCTGAATAACATCTGATAAATATTGTAAAATTAAAAAAACTGAAAGAATTCATCAAAGTCTTAATTACTTGACACCTGTAGGTTATTAATATATCCCCAAAAACAATTGTGCTCAATCTGATATGTATTGAACCGGGACAAACTCTTTACAAAATTAAAAAAATAGTGCATAATGAATATGAAGAGAAATTAGGTAAAACTATCATAAGAGAATGCAATGGTTCTATGGCTTAAGTATCTGGTTAAGCTTGTTCGGGCAAATTGCACAGGAAAGGATAAAAGCGACATATATAAAGCGTGCAAAGTTCCATATACTACGCAAAAATTGTTTGCACGTTAAACAAAATACAGCTGTTGATTATGGTATGCGGCGGCAGGGCTGAAACTCTCAGCCCTGCCGCTTAGTTTGATGTCATTCAGAAACATACCCTCAAGAGTGAACAAAATCCTCACCCTATATTAAATATAAAAAAAAGCCGTCTGGTTTTCACAGAGCGGCGCTTATTAGGAATAAGAAAAGGAATTATAGGAAAATTCTTGTTTTGGATTTCATTACTAAACTCTATCCGGTTTTAATAAAATCCTGAAATTTGTTTTAGGGTTCTGTTCTTTCGATTTTTGCATCCCGCCGCCGGAGGAATTCCCCTCCGGCTGCACAATGCTTGATTGTCTATATAGACGGTAAA
>JAJPXE010000169.1 GCA_021205645.1 Candidatus Gastranaerophilales bacterium
ATTAAATACTATAGCTTTCATTACACACTTCCTCCCTCTGTTTTTATACTAATTTTAGAATAACCGTAAAAAAAAGTCCAATGTGGACGTGAAAAAATTTTAATTTTTCCGCAACTCGTAAACTGAACTATACAAAAGAGAAAATATATGATAATATTATAATCAGATGTAGTAGAAAATTTTTAGGAAATATATGCGATAAAATTATTTAAAAAACATCAATTAAGTAATTCGGTTGGCAGGTTATATGTGCCGGCGGTCGTGTATATATAATAAAAACAATAGAAAAGGATTAAGCAGATGAATATTATTTCAATCGTTGCGATTGTAGTAATGATAGCTGTAGTTACCGTACAACAAATTTTGTACTCAAAGCTGTCCAAACAATCAAAAATCAGTGCTGCCGATTTGGCAGAAAAAGAGGGTTTAATAAAAAAAGAGGCAATAATTAGTGCAAAAGAAGCCTTGCAGGACGAAAGAGAAAAATTCAACGAAGAAGAACGGGAAAGAAGACGTGAATTAAACAGTTATGAAAACAAGCTCTCAAAAAGAGAGGATGAGTTGGAAAACAAAATCCAATCCGTAACAGATAAAGAATCACATTTAGACAAACGAGAAGATGAAATAGAAAAAAAAGAGAACTATCTGGCAGAAACAATCCAAAAGCAGGTTTCCGAGCTGGAAAGGATTTCGGGTTTGTCCGTGGAAGATGCAAAAAATATGCTTTTAGAGCAGTTAAAGAAGGATTTAGCACAGGAACAGATGCAGTTAATCCGTGAAAATGAAGCAAAAATACGTGAAGATGCTCAGGAAAAAGCAAAAGATATAATCTCAACGACAATACAGCGATGCATGATGGAGCAGGTGGTAGAATCAACGGTTTCTGTTGTTTCGCTGCCTAATGATGAGATGAAAGGGCGTATAATAGGTCGTGAAGGACGTAACATCAGGACATTGGAAACTCTTACGGGTGTTGATTTGATTATTGATGATACTCCGGAAGCTGTTGTATTGTCCTCGTTTGACCCTGTTCGCCGTGAGGTTGCAAAACTCGCACTTGAAAAACTTATTCAGGACGGACGTATTCACCCTGTGAGAATTGAAGAAGTCGTTGAAAAATCAAAAGCCGAAGTAGAAAAGAAAATATTCAGAGAAGGTGAAAATGCCGCTCTTGATATGGGTGTTATGGGTTTAAGCAAAGAATTGATAAAGGATTTGGGACGGTTGTATTACCGGACGAGTTACGGTCAGAATGTTTTAAATCATTCAATAGAAGTCGGACATATAGCCGGCATGCTGGCAGCGGAGCTTGGTGCAAACGTTTATGTTGCAAAGCGTGCAGGGCTTTTACACGATATAGGTAAAGCTGTAGACCAGACACAGGAGGGAACACATATCCAGCTTGGCGTGGAACTTGCAAGAAAATTTGGTGAAAAAGAAGAAATTATCCACGCTATTGAGGCTCATCACGATGATGTTACCGCAAACACAATAGAGGCTGTGCTTGTTAAGATTGCCGATGCAATTTCGGCAGGTCGTCCGGGCGCAAGACGTGATACTCTGGAAATATATATCAAAAGATTGCAAAAGATTGAGGAAATTGTTAACGGCTATGAGGGTATTAAACAATCATTTGCCGTTCAGGCAGGACGTGAAGTTCGTGTTATAGTTGAGGCTGAAATGTTTGATGATTTAGCCTCAGGCAAGCTTGCACGGGATATTGCAAATAAGATTGAAAACGAACTGGATTATCCGGGGCAAATCAGAGTTACTGTTGTTCGTGAATTCAGAGCGGTCGAGGTGGCTAAATAAACGAATTAAAGGATGGTTAAAATAAGTCATAATGACAAATCTTGAACATAAAGTTTTATTTTTCGGAGATCTGGTAGGCAAAGTCGGAAGAAGTTCCGTTATTGCCTATCTTTCCGAACTTAAAAATAAAAGCGGCATTCCCTATTTTGTTATGGTAAATGGTGAGAATGCCTCTCACGGGTTTGGCTTGACGGAAAAAAATTACCTTGAGCTTGTTGATGCCGGTGTCGACTGTATTACATCAGGAAATCACATTTGGGATAAAAAAGATATATATACATATATAGAAAATGCTGACAGACTTATCCGTCCGGTAAACTATCCGTCCGGAACTCCCGGTACGGGGTATCGGATATTTGATGTTAACGGAGATAAAATAGCGGTTATAAACGCTATAGGCAGGGTATTTATGCAGCCGATCGACAGCCCGTGGAGAATTTTAGAAAATAAAGTTAACGAATTAAAACAAATAACCCCGAATATAATAGTGGATTTTCATGCGGAGGCGACAGCGGAAAAACTCTGTCTGGGCAGATTTTTATCTGAACTTGGAGTATCAATGTTCGTCGGAACTCATACACATGTTCAAACTGCTGATGAAACTATTATAAATAATATGGCATATATAACTGATGCGGGATTTTGCGGCTCAGTTGACGGCATTATCGGAATGGAATATCAAACATCTTTGAAACGCCTGACAACATCACTGCCCGAAAGATATGAAGTGTCCGAAACTTATCCCGCTCAAATCAATGCAGTTGAAGTTTCCATTGCTGGCGGAAAAGCAACTGCTATTAAAAGAATTAATTTTAAAGTAGAAAATAAAAACGGATTGGAGGTCAGCGTTGATAACAGCGTTTGATAAAAGGAGGGTGGTATGAAATCGGATTTTCATATACACACGTATTATTCCGACGGTATATTCTCACCCGAAAAAATTGTTGACTTAGCTGTAGAACACGGATTGGAAGTCATATCTTTAACAGACCATGATAACATCCTGTCTTATGATGTTGCCAAAAAATATATAGAAGAAAAAAAAGAACCGCTTGAGCTTATAAGGGGTGTTGAGATAAACACGCTGTATAAGAGTATGGAAATTCATATTCTTGGTTATTTTATGGACATTACGGATAAAGATTTTGTTGGTATGCTAAAAGCTCAGCAGCAGGCGAGAATAAAACAAACCAAAGAGATACTTGCTCTTTTGAATAAAAAGGAGGGTATAAAGATTAAATTTGAAGATGTCAAAGCAATGGTAGCCGAGGGCGGAAGTATCGGACGTCCTCATATCGCAAAAGCGATAACAAATGTTGGCGGAACTTCAAACGTAATTGATGCGTATAATAAATATATTCATCCTGACTCAAATGTTTATGTTGAGCGTAAAACGGTTTCACCATTTGACGTTGTTGAGATAATATATGATGCGGGCGGAATACCTGTTATAGCACACCCGTACGATGTACCGGCTGCAGATGAGCTGATACCGGAACTTGTTAATTGCGGTTTGAGGGGTATTGAAGCATACCACAGGAAACATTCCGCACCTTATATTGAACATTTTTCAACGCTGGCGGAAGAATACGGACTGGTTGTAACAGGCGGTTCAGATTTTCATGCCCCGAATATTATGAACGGGCAGATTATTCTCGGCAAAAATTTTGTTCCGGAATGGATTTATGATAATCTTATTAAAGAGAAGAAACGGCTCGATATGGCATAATCGTAAAGAAAGGTGAATTAAAATTAAATGGAAAAAGGGTTCACTCTTGTAGAAGTCATAATTTTATTTGTAATATTTATAACGGTAGCATTGCTTGTAATACCGTTATCGGTTGATGATGCCGTTATTACAAAAAATACCGCAAAATGGCAGCACGTACAGAGCGGATTTTCAAGTATACCTATCAGTTTAATGAACAGCAAAAATTATCAATCCTCGCAAAAAGCCGAACTTGAAGATTTTATTGTTGCACTTATAAAAATTCACCCGCTTAGAAATGTTGTGAATTATAAAATAAAGTATATGAACGGTGATAATCCTGATAAACAGTATGTTTTTGACGAGATATACAACACCGATAACGGTGCGGCTGTTGCGTTTAAATGGTTTGATGAAACTGATGTTCGGGGTGAGGATAAAATATGCGGTATTTTAATGTATGATGTTAACGGAAAACGCGGACCTAACGTTTGGGGTAAAGATGTTTTCGGGATGAATATTTTTAATAACAAAGTCGAACCGTTTGGCAAAAATGAGGATCCTTCCGTAATTGAAACAGATTGTTCAAGACAGGGAACCGGTGTATATTGTTCGGCTTATTATTTGAGCGGAGGACATTAATTTATGGTAAAAAGGGTTTGTGTATACAGCTCATCATCAAATACTCTTGATCAATCATATTATGAGGCAGCTTCATTGCTTGGAAAGTTACTTGCACAATCGGGGTTTGATATTGTATATGGCGGAAGCAATGTCGGAACAATGTATACAATTGCGAAGAATGCAAAAGATTACGGTGCAAAGATTTATGGAGTCATGCCGGAAAAGTTGTATGATTTTGGAGTATATTCCGATGAATGTGATGAGTTTTACCTGACGGGTAATATGAGAGAGCGCAAGGCAAAACTTGATGAATTATCTGATGCCGTTATTGCAATGGCAGGCGGTTTCGGTACTCTGGAGGAAGTTTCCGAAATGATTGTTCAAAAGCAGCTCGGATACAATAAAAAACCGATAATTTTTTTGAATACAAACGGTTTTTATGATAACCTTTTTAAATTTTTTGATAATATAATTTTTGAGAGTTTTGCTAAAGAGAATGCCGGTGAAATATATTTTTCGGCTAAAACACCGCAGGAAGCCGTCGAATATTTAATAAATTATAAACCTAATAAAAAGCAGCTTACTCCTGATGATATTTATACGTCGGTTATAAAAGTATCCGTATAAATTTGTTAAGTGAGAGGGCAAGAATCGATTTTTCCCTCCCCGTATGGGGAGGGGTTAGGGGTGCAATTAACTCATGCACAATGATATCACCTCACCCGAATTTCTAAGCTCACTCGCGGCAGCGGGTGTCAGCAGAGCAGACACAGTCTGCCGCTTCGTTCGCTAACAAATTCTGCCCTCTCTTCCTTTTCAAGCTCTCTTTTTATTGGTTATTAATACTGAAATAGATTTCTTTTAACCTTTTTTTACTGATATGAGTGTAAAGCTGTGTTGTGGCGACATCGCTGTGTCCTAAAAGTTCCTGAACAACTCTTAAATCCGCCCCGTTTTCAAGAAGATGTGTTGCAAAAGTGTGCCTGAGTGTGTGCGGTGAAATCTCTTTATTGAGTATTTTACCGAGTTTATGGATTAGCCTGTATACATCCTGACGGGTCATAAATCGTCCCGTATCCGTGATAAGCAGCCTTGAAGATGTGATATCGAACTCGCAGGCTAAGGTTTCTCTGTATTTGAGATAATTGTTTATTGCTTTAAATGCACATTCTCCAAACGGTACAATTCTTTCTTTTGAGCCTTTACCGTAACATATAACGTGTTTTGATTTTAGATTAATATCGTTAATATTCAGATTGCAAAGCTCTGAAACTCTCAAACCGCAGCTGTATAGTAATTCAACTGCCGCCAGCTGTGTCGTTGAGAGGTTCTCTTTAAGCAGAGCACTTATTTCGTTTATTGAAAGGACTTTTGGCAGATATTTCGGAAGTTTAGCCGGCTCTATGGCGGATATCGGGTTTGCTGTAGAATATTCATTTGCACTTGCCCATTTGTAGAATGATTTTAGCGCGGAAATCTTTCTTGATATACTCGTTTGAGATATTTTGTTTTCTCTTAGTGACAGTATATATGAGCTTATATGCAGTCTTGTAATTAAATTAATGTCTTCTGTTTTGCAATAATCAATAAATGAGCTTATATCTCTGCGGTAGGCTAGAATTGTATTATTAGACAGCCCTTTTTCAATTTCTATGTATTCAATAAATTCAGATAATAATTCATACATACATTATTAGTTTAGCGTTATTTTATAATGTATGCATGCTCTAAAAAAACGAGTTTTGCCAGAAAATTATAATGATTGCAGAAACGCAGGTTGTAATTTTCATCCGTGCGGTGGCAAAAAATGGGAAGAATAAGTAAATGAGCGGGTGTCAGCAGAGCAGACACAGTCTGCCGCTTGGGCGAAAAGGAATTTCAAGCGAAATTAAAATTTTTCTGCAAACTCTTAATGTTAAACTGTTTTATAATATCTGGCAATTTCTTTTTTGAGTTCATCAAATGTTGCCGTATTTATTATTTTGTTATCATTATCATACTTAAAACCAATATTCAAAACTGTTATAAAGTTTTCTTTTCTGTAAAATAAAATTTTTGAATTTTTTATGGAATTAAGTTTACTTTCTAAACAAACACATTGATACATTTTATCAATAATATGTGTATTTCCTTGGGGGTGAGCTAATTCATAATGCTGTCCGGCTGTTAATGCTATTAAATTTTCTATGTAATCTGATATTTCAGGAAACTCATTTTTAGGAAAAATATGATGAATATGTGTGGTTTTCCCGTGTAATCTATCGTGTACTTCACTGTTTATATGGTGTTTTTTTACAAATTTTTTAGCTTTTTCAATCAAGAAATTATTATAATCTGAATTTTTGGTATCTGCATTTTGATATTCTATTCTTGTACAATTTTTATT
>JAJPXE010000146.1 GCA_021205645.1 Candidatus Gastranaerophilales bacterium
GGCAATAATATCAACCGACTTCAAAACCTCTAAAGCCCTTCGTGAAATATCACCGAGGTTTCCTATAGGAGTTGGAACAATATAAAATTGGAAATCACGCTGCATAAAATTATCCTTACATCGGAACAAAAGCAGTTTGAAAAAACAAACCGCCTTTGAAAATATCATTTGTTAATCAGTAATTCGTATATATTGCCCCAGTTGCTTAAACTGCCTGATGTGTTATATTTTGCAAAATTTTGCTGTCTTGTTTTTTCGGCATTTTTTTGTTCAGCATTAAATTTAGCAAGTTTTTTCTTGTCGGAATTTCGTTCTTTTACGATAGGAGCCGCATAAGCGAGGAATTTTTTGTATTCCGGAGTATCATATCCATCCCTTACGATATCCGGATAAGTATAAATAAGGAAATTATAGACATTCATAGCCCTGTCGGCATTGGAGGGTTTGGATTTGAGAACATCAAGAGTGGATCCGGGAAGTTTAGTAATCCAGCTAACCATAGCCAGCGGGTTAAACCCTGATTTAACCATTAAATCAGCCCCCATAATATCAGCATCATAAATTTCATCCTGTGAGAATTTCGTGCCGGAATAAGTACTTGTTGCTGCCTCTACGAGTGAATTGTCCGAACCCAATTTATCGGAAAGCGAAGATATTGCAAGAGATTTCCAGGTTGATTTGCTGTAATGATTACAGATAATATGTCCCAGTTCATCAGCAATAACAGCCGCAACCTCATTATCATCTGAAGCATAAGAAAGGTTCGTTGAACTGATATATACAATCATAGCGGACACAGAACCGGAATTATCAGCCGTTCCGTCAACAACTTTAAACAGTACTTTTGATGAAATATTATTTTTAGCAAGCAACTGCCGTCCAACAACCTGTACTCTAGCATTAGCAGACCACTGTGCTGCACATGCCTGAAGTGTAATCAATGCCATAACAAAAAACACTGACAAAATCTTTTTCATAAGACCTCCTTAAAACTTAAACCGTATAGGATTATTTTAGCTTAAAAAATTAGTTGTGTAAATTATTTAATTGTTAAAAATTTAATCATAAAGAGGGTGCGGATAAATCTTAAAATTGACATGCGGCAGCGGGAATTGGTTTTTCCCCATTCTCCGCCAGCAAAGCAGTTGACACTGTCTGCTCCGCTTCATTCCCAAAAGGAGATGCCCCCCCTGCTGCGGCCGTATCCCGAATAATCCAAAAAGAAAAATCATCTAAATAGGCTATGACAGAAACGGCTCAATATGAAATAATACTCTTGGGGCAACAGTATCGGAATAGCTGTATCCCGGGGAAACTTAAGAGTTACTGCAAGGTTAAAATTGATTAGACTAAATTTGGGGAAATTTAGCATAGTTTGTCGTGCGCTGCTAATTTGTGCATTTTGTATGTCTTGGGGCGGCTCTATTACCTTTGCAAACTCTTATGACGATAATATCCAAATTTTCAACACCCCTAAAAATCTTACGACGGCTGACTTTTCTATGCCTGAAACAACTCTTATTGCCTCGTCCGGCTCAACTCTTCCCGAACTCAACAAATCAACAGATTTAACCCGAAACTACAATTTTGATGAGGGAGAAGAAGTCACTCTTGAAGAAAATATGGGTACAACCTCAAGCGGGATGTTTACTATTACGGGGGCAGACTCTGACAACCCGAACACTATTAACTTCAATGGTTTTTCCGGATTTATAATTTCCAGGGTGCAAACAACTCTTAATATCAGCAACGTTACCATATCCGGCGCTCAATCAACTATCGGCTCTGTTATCTATAATACAGCCTCTGATGCCTCTATCTCAATAACAAATGTTAACTTTGAAAGTAACTCAACGCTATCACAAAGCGATGCATTAGGCGGTGCAATTTATTCCAACGGTAATTTGACACTGACTAATACATCATTCACGGGTAATTCGGCAGTAACTCAATCGGAGAACGGCGAAGCGAAAGGAGGTGCAATTTATGCCCGAAACTCCGTACAAATGATTGCTGACAATGATAATGTCGTCATTGTCGATAACTATACTCAAACTGCAAGCGGAGAACAGGAAAATAATGCTGTCTATATGAATAACTCTTCCTCAACACTCACAATATCCGCAGTCAACAGCGGTAGTTTTTCAATATATGACAGTATAGACGGCTCCGATGGGTACAGCGTTGTTCTCACCGGCGACGGAACGGGAAAAATCGGACTCTTTAACTCGATTTATAACGCAAATATCTCTGTCTCTAATGTCGATATTACACTGGCAGAGGGAAGCATTTCTTCTGTTCAACTGGATAATATTACCGTTGGAAACAATGTTAATTTCATTATTGATGTTGACCTTGCAAATGAAATAGCGGACACTATTATCGCCTCAAATTCAAGCGGTACGGTCTGTATCTCGGAAATCAGCATTCTATCTGCATCTGAACAGGACAGCGTTACCTTACAAGTTCTCAAAAATAGTGATAACCTAACTCTTAATATTGATGCATTAACCTCAAAACTTGTAACAACGCTTCAATCTACAATGTACAATGATTCTGTTCTTGCCGATTCCATTGAACTTGCATCAACCGAAACAGATAACGATAGTATCACCATAACCGGTTGGCAAGATATTCTCTATGAAATGGTTCATGATAGTGACCCGACTCACATGATAAAGAACTTTATATTCAATACAGATACGGAATATGTTCTGACAACTGATCTGGGTGAAATGGTTCAGGAGTCAATTCTTACGATATATAATCTTTCTAATGCGGAATACGGAACAATCAATGCAAACGGACATTCAATGTTTGAGTTGGTTAATCCTATTTCATCCGTAAACTTGAAGAATATTATTATTAAAAATGCATCAACCTCATCAAGCGGTTCAGTTGTATATCTAAATAATACAACAGTAAGCTTCACTGCCGAAAATTCTGTAATAACCGGTAACAGCTCAGATGGTAACGGTGGTGCGATTTATGCTCAAACAGGTACGATATCCTTAAGTGATTCAACGTTATCCGAAAACTATTCCGGCGGTGACGGCGGTGCAATTTATGCAGCGGGTGAGGCGCAGGTAGAACTTGTTAATGTTGATTTTATCAATAACACCTCAGACGGAAACGGCGGCGCAATATATGCCGGTACTGATGTAACTATCTCTGCAAACGGCGGCACATCTACCTTTGAGGGTAATACCGCAAATGGAGAAAGCAATGCTATTTATGCAGGCTCTGATGCAACCGTAACTCTTGATGCAAGGAACGGCGGCACTATAACCATGAACGATAAAATCTCGGGCGAGGATGGATATAACCTCAATGTTACCGGTAATTCAAGCGGTAACGTTATCATAAATGACACAGTTTCTAACGCTAATATTACTCTTAGCGGCTCAACCCTGACACTTGCAGAGGAAAACCTGCTTGCAGGCAATATTTTTAACGCAAGCGGCGGTACGCTCAATCTTATTAACGGTGAGATTGGCACTACAGATTTCAGCACTTTGACAACAAGCGGAAAAACCAATGTTGCTGTTGATGTCGATTTAGCTAATCTGACTATGGACAGAATAACCGCTGATACATATTCGCAAATACTCGGTACAATCAATGTCAGCAAAATGAATTTGCTTTCCGATTCCTCATCAAGTACGATAAAAATCTATTTTGCCGATTCGGCTCTCAAAGACCATGTCACAACTTCTGTTAAAACAGTTGCATATTCAAAAGTCTACAAATATATTGTTTCTTACAGTTCATCAAGCGGATATTTTATATTTAACAGAGGGGACGGAAAAGACGCATCTTCATATAATCCTGCAATTTTGCCGGCAGGAATATCTCAACAAACAGCATATATGAACCAGCTTAATAACTATCAAACGGCAATGTATCATTCGGATACATATATGATGCTGCCGAAAAAAATCAGACTTGCGGGCGGAACTCACTACGCGATTGATTTTGATGATATTGAGGGTGAAACATTTATTCAAAAATATCTTGCAATACCGGAAGAAATAAAAAGTATCTGGGTAAGACCGTACGCTTCATTTGAAACAATTCCGTTAAAGAGAGGACCGGATGTATCAAGCATAAACTACGGAACATTATTCGGCGGTGATAGTGATATGATAGACCTGCCTCACGGTTTCAAGTTTGTTTATGGCGGATATGCAGGATATAACGGTAATTCAACAAGCTATTCAAATGTTGATTCGCTGCAGCAGGGGGCAGTTGTCGGAGGAACAGCATACCTGTATAAGGGTAATTTCTTTAACACAATCACGGCAAATATCGGGTGGATGATTAATGATAGTGAAACCGCATACGGAACCGATTCATTCTATCTCTTAATGACCGGTTTTTCAGACAGAATAGGGTACAATATTGAATTAAATTCGGGCAAACTTATTTTGCAGCCGTCAATAATGATGGGCTATACTTTTGTATATTCATCAGATTATACAACCTCCAATGATGTGGATATAGACACGGAGCCTTTGCATGTAATGCATTTTGCTCCATGTTTAAAAATAATTAGTAACCTTGAAAATGGCTGGCAGCCTTATGCAATTATCAGTATAATGTGTAACTTTATTGATAAAACTAATTTTACCGCAAATACTATAAGAATACCTCAAATGTCGATAGATCCTTATGTTGAATATGGTCTGGGCATCCAGAAACGCTGGCATGACAAGTATTCGGGTTTTGCGCAGGCAACAGTCCGCAATGGCGGCAGACGAGGTGTTTCATTATTATTCGGGTTCAGATATATGTTAGGCAAGATTATCAGCCGTGAACATTTTATTGTCCGTGAAAATCTCGGCAAGAAAAAAGTTTTATTCAAAGAAAAAAAAGAACCGGAGATTGAAGTTGAACCGCTTGACAGTTCTAAAACTGTAATGAAACCTGCAATGCCGTATCCGGAAGAACAGGAACGTAAAAGAGTGCGTTTTTCCGTTATAGACTGTCTTAAAAAAGTTTCAAGGGTTATTTTCTTTAAATATAACACTGATGTATCCGCAAAAGTTGTAACCGATGTATTTTCTGACGGCGTTATCAGAACAACAATTAATGGTATGGAAAATACTAAGACAAGAAACCGTATGAAATCAGATTTTAGAGATAAAGATTTAGAAAACAAATCTACGGTAAAAAATGATAAAAAAACTGATAAAAAAGAAATAATACAAAAATTAAAACCTGCCGTAGAGATAAATAAAGATGAAACGGAAAATATTCAAAAGCCGGTTTCTCAAGCTGTTCAGTCTGATGCTGTCAAGTCTGTCCCTGCTGCACAAACAGTTCCTGCAAAACCGCGGACAGAAACCGTACAAAAGCCGGCTTCTCAAGCTGTTCAGCTCAATACGGCTGATAAATCCTCTGCAACAGTTATAAAAGCACCGCATAGACCGATTGTTGTTAAACCGCTGCCGAATGTGAATAAACGTAACTTATATCTTAATCAGAATAAATATGCAAAACCTGTGAAAGCTGTTAAATTTACGGACTATGAAACAGAAGTTGCGGATTTTAAATTTTAACCTTGGCAAACTTCCGTAATGGATATTACGGAAGTTTGTTTCCCCTTAATATCCCGATATATATCGGGATTTTTTTTGATTGACATATCTATATTAAACAGATGAAATAATTTTGTTACATATTGATAAAAACAGTCAATTTTTAATATAATAGTAAGAAAGGATTATTAAAGATGAGAAGATTGCAGCATTTTCTTTCAATTATCATGCCGGTGTTAATGTTTCAAACCTGCGTAATGGCAGAGGTTTGTGATTTGTTTATAAAAAATGATTTATACAAATCTCAATATTTGCTTTCATATAACGTATTGGACAGGAATTTTATTTCTTGTGATATCGCTGCTGCGATTTTTGAAAGTGATAATTTCTTCATTGCAGGAATAGTTGATAAAGATTTTTCATTGGAAAATGATATTGATATTGAATCAAAAAAGAGATTAAGACCGAAAGCCGATGTTTTAAACGGGTTTAAGGTAGAGGAGGATAATTCTTCTAAGTGCGTGGAAAAGGTTATTACTCCAAAAATGAAACACAGAAGAATAAAAAACAGTGAAATTGCTGTTGATGAGGAAAATATTGATATTGATAAGGTTGATGATATAAAAGCCTTAAAAAAAGCACATAAAAAACCGAAAGTTGCAAAAGCTGATAAGCCGGAGCGTGTTAGTTGGTTTGGTAAGTTATTCGGCAAGAAGTCAAAAACGGAAGTTGTTGCTATGCAGGGCGGCAATAAGGATATTACGGATATAGACCAACCGGAGCCTGTCAAGCATGAGGTTGAGGAAGAACTCTCAAAAAATCAAGATATTGATGCAATAGTTGATATTGACAGGGTTGCGGAAGTTAAGCCTGTTAAACCTGAAAAACAGCCGAAACCTGCAAAGGTAAAACCTGAAAAGCCTGT
>JAJPXE010000164.1 GCA_021205645.1 Candidatus Gastranaerophilales bacterium
GTATAGGTAATTTCAATTGGCAGCTTTCAATAATCAAATATTCATTTACTAATATCGTTAGCATAGTAATTAAAAAAGTTCATAAATTGACTATAGAGGGAATTAAAACAAATTCACAATTAAATGAATATATTAATAAAGAAAAAGGTCTAGCATAATAATATATTTGCCTTTATATTTAAATTAAATAAAAACTATATGTAATTTTACCGAAAAAACAAGTAAAAATCAATACTTTTTAGTAGGCAAAAACACAGAATCCCCCCCCGAAAAAAATTTTAAACAGCATTTAAATTTTAAAATCGGGGAAATTCCCACCCATAAAACCCTTGAAACGACTGACTTTTAGATTTATAATGATAATGCAAAATTATCAATCGCGGTTCACAGAAAAGAGGCAAAAATAAAGGATAAAAACCAGTAATTATAAGAGTTTTGAGAATTTGCGGTTCAAATCCATCCCCACCACATCAAACTAACTGTTCTAAATAGTCAAACTCGGTGTCTTTATACAGAGGCTAATTTATAGTGTTGAGATTTGACGGTCTTTTCTTGCACTTTTGTCTCTAATTTTGCACTAAATTGCACTGATATTCTGTTATTCTAAATTTATCTTGGCATCTATCTTACTTGTTGTTTGGGTTTTAGCCCTAATACTTTTAGTGCAAAATCTGTCCGTTTTGAATTATCTTTAAATTTGATATGTGTCGAAATATCTCTGAGATTGAGATGCGTAAGCCGGTGTGAAGTCCGAATTCAGCGCCGGTGAGGCGGTGAACTGAGGACGAAACACTACGATGCCGCCGTTTCAAATCTTTGATTTGTCAGGCGGAAAAGAGATTTAAGACTTGATGTTTCTTCAAACAAGAGCAATTAATGTGTATGTAAGGATTTTTTAATATGACATACACACCTGAAAAATCAAAACAAATAGCACTTGCAAGATTAGATTTAATTCACCAATGGCAAGAATTTAGAAAGAAATCTACAAACAAACTTCAAGCCGACTACGATTTTGTCAAAATGTACAACTCTGAAAAAGGTCATTTGTTCAATATTCTAGGAAAAATTAGCCGAGGTTCGTTGCATCGCTGGAAAACTATGTTGAATAGCACAGACGATTACACAAGGCTCATTCCACAGTATAGATATGCTTCAGTTAATGAATTTCGCTCAACTTTGACCGAGGAAGAAATGAAGATTTTTATGAGTTTGCTACTGCATCCAAATCGCATTTGTATAGGCAAGGCTATCGCACTCACAAAATATAAATTAAAAGAACTAGGTCAAAACTTTATCCCTGCTGATATTACATTTAGACGTTATGCCAAATGGTTTAAGGACAACAATTATGATAAATGGATTTTAGCACGAGATGGAGAAAAAGCCTTAGCAGATAAAGTTGAACCATACATTAAAAGGGATGCAAGTTTATTGGAAGTTGGAGATATTTTAGTCGCCGATGGTCATAAACTTGCTTTTCACGTAATTAATCCGTTTACTGGGAAACCTTGTAGAGCGACCCTCGTTGGTTACTTAGATTGGAAATCGACAGCATTAGTTGGTTATGAAATTATGTTAGAGGAAAATACTCAATGTATAGCTTCGGCGCTTCGTAATGCAATTATTAATCTTGATATGATACCAAAAGTTGTTTATCAAGATAATGGCAGGGCTTTTAGGGCGAAATACTTCACAGACGATAAAGGCTTCAACGAATTAGGTTTGCAAGGTTTGTATGCGAAACTCGGAATTGAAACAGTTTTCGCTCGTCCGTATAACGCTCGTGCAAAAGTTATTGAGAGATTTTTCAAGGAATTTCAAGAAGGTTTTGAAAAACTTTTACCAAGCTATATGGGTTCTGAAATTTCTCAAAAGCCAGCGTACTTGATGAGGAATGAAAAACTCCATAAGCGGATTGCCGGCAGAGGGCTGAAGTCAGCTCCGCTGCGTGCCCGTTTAATGCCGGCAACCAAGCAGGCTTGGCACTGTGACCATATCCCAACAATCCAAGACACGATAAAAATGATTGATATGTGGTTACAGTTTAAAAATTCTCAGCCTTGTCCAAATGCACCAGATAAAAGTATTGCAGAAGTTTTTGAAAGCCGAAAGAGACAAAATATTGATGAGACAAAACTAGATGATTTGATGCTCGCAACGGAGGTTAAAACTATTCAGCGAAATGGTATTAGGTTCTTGAACTGCGACTATTTTGATGAACGACTTTATGGGTTCAAGAGTAAGGTTATGATTAAATACAACCTTTTTGACCTGACGAAAATCAAGGTATTCACCACAAAAGGCGAGTATCTTTGTACGGCAGAGCGAGTAATAGAAACGCATCCGATGGCAAAACTTCTTGGAACAGTTGAAGATTTGGAAGATTACAAACAGAAAATTCAAAAGCAAGAAAAACTCCAAAGAAAAACTATTAAAGCCGTCAAAGATTTACTTTCAACCGATGAGGTTCGATTTATTGAAACAAAAACTGAAAATGACGAGAATTTAAACGCTGTTCAAAAGCCGTTTTCCACTGTTCAAAAACAGCTGACAAACTCCAACGCAAATGGAGAAGTCGTGAAGCCATTTTTCACGAAATCACAGATTTCGGAAAAAGAAGGCAAAGACCGTTTAAATGGCGTTCAAAAATATTTTAAAAATAATTGTGAAAAATATGAGTATCTAATCGCCAATGATCCAAGTAATGTATGGATTACAGAATTTAAGAAAACTAAGGAGTACAAACTGCTATATGGGAGTGAAGAATGAAGAAAATTTTTGTGAAAACTAATAACGTCAAAAACTTTATCGGTTTAGTCGAAAACTTGCAAAACAAACCGAAAAACATTCCAAAAATGGGTTTGGTGTACGGCGAACCTGGACTTGGAAAATCGCAAACTGCGTTGTGGCTTGCGTGCAAGTACGATGGGATTTATCTAAGGTGCTCAAATATTATGACAAGTCGGGTGCTACTTGAAGAATTTGTCAAAGAGTTTGACGAGATTCCAAGATATTTGACCTCGGACAATTTTAATATTGTAGTGAAAAAATTGAAAGCGAACCCACAGACGATTTTTATTGATGAAATTGATTATTTGATGAACAATTACAAAACGATTGAAACGCTAAGGGATATTCACGATGAAACCGATTGCCCGATTGTGTTTGTGGGAATGGGATTGGCACACAGAAAACTCGAACGCTACAAACATCTTTATGACAGATTTTCGGAAATTGTAAAATTTGAAGTATTTTCGGTGGGTGATTTAAAACAGATTTTTGAACAGTTGGCGGAGGTGAAAATTACAACGGATTCGATTGAATATATACACAGAAAATATAATCGGTTTAGACAAATTGTTCAGCTGATTAACCAGCTGGAAATTGTGTCAAAAGAAAATAATTTGAATGAAATAAATTTGGAGGTAATTCAACAACTGATATGAACATAGAAAAATTGGCAAAACATTTAAAAGAATTTACCCTTGATGAAATTGAAGTGATAGCTGAATGTGATTGTAAAACAGAACTTGAACAGCTTTTGAACGGGGGTAAAATAATTTGTGAACTAGGTTTGTATAAATATATAGAAGTTTCAAAAGTAAAAACTTTTGAATTGTATCCCAAGCCAATTTTTAGAAAAAAGAAAAATCTTTTATTTAATGATTTAGCGCAAGATTATCTTGCTAATAGGAAACTGACAAAAGATACTTTGAAGGGCTACAAATCACAATTAAAATATAATATTCTGCCATATTTTGGCGAAATTCAAATCTGTAAAATCACTTATGAAATGATTGTTGATTTTATGCAAAAAATGGAATAAAAATACAAACCCAAAACCGCAAGTAATGGTGTTACGTTACTTGGCAGTATTTTAAAATATGCGTTTGAGCAGGGTTATATAAAACATAATCCGTATTATGGTGTTAGAAATTCAATGTGTAAATAAGGAGTTAATATGACTAAAATGAAATATTATAAACAGGCTGAAAAGATGTTTATTTATGAAAAAGAGCCAATTGAAGAAATCGAAGCAAAATTAAATGTATCTCGCAGAACTTTGTTTTATTGGAAAAAGAAATACGAATGGGACAGAAAAAGATTTGAGTCAGAACAAAATCAAGGAAATTTCAGCAAAGAGCTTTTAGATTTTGCAAGAAAACTGATGCAAAAGATTTCTTCCGATATTGATAGCAATAATAAAACCCCACAGTCAGAAATTTATTCGTTAATGAGGATTTTGAAAAATATACCGCAGGTTAAGCAATATGAAAGCTCAAAAGTCAAATCAAAACAACAAAAACCTACCGGACAATTAACTGCTGAAATGATTGAGCAAATTGAAAAGAAAGTTTTGGGTATTGAATAAAATATAAGACTACAAGCATTAAGTTTGCAATTATAATAAAATTCCCTGAAGTTTTTCAAGAAATGCCGATATATAGCATGTGACTATGACTAGTAGGTACAAAAACAAGTTTGGAAGATTACCTATGTGCGTAGCACACATGTAACACAACTTCAATTGTGTATTCTACTATGTAACATATTGAGGGGTTGTTTGGGTGATAACATAAAAATTAGAATTTCATTTTGTTCTTAATCTCCGAATACAATAAACGGTACATTATGTTCAAGAGCATAACGTCTTAAAAATTCGGTTCTTTCAGAAACTGGTTTTGGTGTTGCGGTTCCAAAGCTAAGTCGCTCATTATGGCTAAGGGTAGTTCTATTTAAAAATTCTACAGGATTTCCAAAATTTTCTGTATAATTGATATTATACGCAAAAACAGCCATTACATCCTTAGGGTTTGAACCATACATTTCATTGTAATTACGTTTGCCTTTTCTTGTATTAGAGTTGATAGATGCAAACGCCTTAATGATTGTTTCTCTTAATTTTTCTGGTTCAATTGCGGATAGAGGTTTATTTTCATTCGCTTTGATAAATTCAACATATTGAGAATCGTTCATACCTGTTGCATTTTTAATCAAATTAGAAATATATAATCTGTCGTCTTCTCTGTAGCCTCCAAAAATATAATTGTCTTTAAATTCTTGAATATTTTTACCACAACCGGATCCAGCATCTGTTTCACCACCACCATGAATGTATTTAGTATCAAAGTCTAATATAACACCTTGTGTTCTAAAGAATCTGTATTTGCTTTCAGGTCTTTCTGCGTAACTCAATGATAATAACGCATCTGAGTCAACTAAACTAAATGCGTCAAACTTTGCCAGTTGATTTTCATAGTCTAAGCCATGAACAAAGAATTTAATATTACCAGTATTAACATCCTCAGCTAACTCTTTATCACCATAGTTGACACCTTTTTGAGCTTCTATGCCTTTAGAAATAGAACCTTTCGGGAATCCGATAGCTTCCCAATCCTCAACTTCATTGTATTTTATAATAATTAAGCCATCTTTATCTTTGTAAACACCTTTGATATTCGTACTACCATCAGCTCTAACAACTGTTATAGCTTTAGCAATTTTACTTGCAGTTGGTATTTTTGTTACAGGAAGCAATGGTTGAGATTTTTGTAATTCTTGAACATAATCTTTGATTCTCTGTGCATAAACATCTGCGGCATCGCCATAACTCATAACTTTACCATCAAAAGATTTTCGTCCTGCACCAACATTTGTGTCGTGAAATACATCATTGGCTTTAACTGCTCTTAAATCCGCATGTGTAAACATTAATGCCATATCAAAGAGATTGTTGTTTTGCAAATCATATGCAACAGATTGCAAACGTTTGGTCAATTCTTCCTCTGATTTTGCAGTATTAACAAATTCTAGCCATTCGTGGTGTTTAGTCAATGTATAGAGTTTAATTTCTTCTTCACGTGTTAAACCGAATTTTTTAGCAATGAAGAAAGTGTCAAAAGAACCTTCTGTTGCATGTGTTTTGTCAATGCGACCTTCACGTTTAGTAATATCATGGAGCAATGATGCTAACATCATAATTTTTTGGTCAGACTCATCTAACTTTTTAAATTTTGTATCTTGCGAAATTTTTTGCATAACTTTCAAAGAATGTTGCATTATGTCAAAATCATGAGTGCTGTGCTGACTCTTACCGATTTGTGCTCTCAATTCAGGCAATACATCAACCACATCGTTCAATAATTGTTCTATTTGAGGGTTACTACATTTTATTGGATTTTGTTCTGAGAATTTAATAACTTCATGTCTTAATAATCCAACTATTTCTTTTGTTTTAGGGTCAGTAATTTGAGCTAATTTTTTGCCGTTATTTAGATTAACAGGATATCCTGTTATAGAAAAACCTGTTGAATTTTCTTTATTGTGATGTAATTCAAAGCAGAAGTAATCATATAATAAATGTATTTCTCACGCAGGTAAATCTTTGACTATCCATAAAACATTATGAATAAATGCATCTTTTGAATACTATT
>JAJPXE010000134.1 GCA_021205645.1 Candidatus Gastranaerophilales bacterium
AAATCAGGACGAAGAGGACAAGCAAAACCCTCCGGAGTATAAAAATTTTATTTTCCCACACACACATCAATTTTCAGATTTTTTCGAACTTTCCGAACTCAATTGTTAAATTTTTGTTTATTTTTTAAGGATTTATGAAAAAAGGTGTTTAAATAATAGTGTGAGTTGATAAAATAACTAAATAAACATAAAGGAGATTGAATTATGGCAAAGACAATAGGTATAGACCTCGGAACAACAAACTCCGTAGTGGCAGTAATGGAAGGCGGAAAACCAACTGTTATAGCAAATGCGGAAGGTATGAGAACGACACCGTCGATAGTCGGTTTTTCAAAAACAGGTGAAAGATTGGTCGGACAGCTTGCAAAACGTCAGGCTATTTTGAACCCTGATAAGACAATTGCATCCATAAAAAGACACATGGGTGAAGATTATAAGAAAAATATAGACGGGAAAGACTACACCCCTCAAGAAATATCGGCAATGATTTTAAGAAAACTTGCAGATGATGCGGGTGCTTATCTCGGTGAAAAAGTTACATCAGCTGTTATCACAGTTCCTGCATACTTCAATGATGCACAAAGACAGGCAACGAAAGATGCGGGCAAAATTGCGGGACTTGATGTTTTAAGAATCGTTAATGAACCTACTGCGGCTGCTCTTGCTTACGGACTGGAAAAAGAAAGTTCCGAAAAAGTTTTAGTGTTTGACCTCGGCGGCGGTACTTTCGATGTATCAGTTCTTGAAATTGGCGACGGAGTACACGAAGTTCTTTCGACCTCCGGTGATACTCATCTCGGCGGTGACGATTTTGACCAGAAGATTATGGATTGGATTTGTGCCGAATTCAAAAAGCAGGAAGGCATGGATTTGTCAAATGATAAACAGGCTATGCAGCGTATAAAAGAAGCGGCTGAAAAAGCTAAATGTGAATTATCATCAGTTGTGGAAACTATTATTAACCTGCCGTTTATCACAGCTGATGCAAACGGTCCTAAGCACTTAGACCTTAGTCTTTCAAGAGCAAAATTTGAAGAATTATCTTATGATTTGCTCGAAAGATGTAAAAAACCGGTAGAACAGGCTTTATCTGATGCCGGCTTAAGTAAGAACGAAATCAATGAAGTCGTATTAGTCGGCGGTTCTACCCGTATTCCTGCCGTACAACAATTGGTAAAAGAATACACAGGCAAAGATCCTAACCAATCGGTTAACCCTGATGAAGTTGTTGCCGTTGGTGCAGCCGTTCAGGCAGGCGTTCTAGCCGGCGAAGTTAAAGACATTGTTCTTTTAGATGTCACTCCGCTGACACTCGGCATTGAGACAATGGGCGGTGTTATGACCGCACTGGTTCCGCGTAACACAACAATTCCGGTTTCAAAATCTCAAATCTTCTCTACCGCGGAAAATAACCAGACTGCTGTTGATATCAACGTACTTCAGGGTGAACGACCTATGTCAAGAGATAACAAATCACTCGGTATGTTCAGATTAGAGGGAATTGCTCCCGCTATGAGAGGAGTTCCGCAAATTGAAGTTACTTTTGATATTGATGCTAACGGTATTGTTAATGTTTCCGCAAAAGATAAAGCTACTAATAAAGAACAAAAAATAACCATTACGAATTCATCCAATTTAACGGAAGATGATATCAACAAAATGGTTAAAGAGGCTGAGGCAAATGCGGCAGAGGACAAAAAGAAAAAAGAAGGAGCTGAAATCAAAAATAATGCAAATTCTTTAGTTGCCTCTGCCGAAAGATTGGTTAAAGATTTTGAGGGTAAAATCTCTGATGAAGATGCCAAAAAGTTAGAAGAACAAAAAGAAGCTGTTAAAAAGGCTCTTGAAGAAGATAAGCCATCTGACGAGTTAAAAAAACTCTCGGAAGATTTACAACAAACAATGTTCAGCATTTCTCAAAAAGCCTACGAAGCTGTTCAAAAAGACGGTGACAATGCAAAAGCCGAATCATCTGATACAAAAGAGGAAAACTCAACAAAAACCGATGATGATGACGTGATTGATGCTGAATACGTAAAAGAATAATTGTTCAGATAATATACAAAAAGGACTGTGCGGCAAAGTGCAGTCCTTTTTAATTATTTAATTAACAATCTATTTTGTAATACATTCAATAAGTTGTGACAATATTTTATTGTAAAAAACTGGAATATTATGAATTTTTGCAAATTTAACAACCGTTTTGCCAAATAAGTCATTTTCGGTTATTCGTCCCGCTTCAATATCTTGCAGCATCGACGTTTTTCCGTCAGGAAGCATTGTGTTAAGGTTTTCGAGTGTTTTTGCCCAAAAATGCGATGTATCTTCAACCCCGGCAGCTTTTGCAATTCCGGCGACTTCCGAGCAAATATTTTGCATAAGCTCAATACATTTGGAATTTGTAAGCATTTGACCGAATGTCATGCCGGTTATTGCCGAGATTTGGTTCGCACAGCAATTTAGAGAAAATTTTAACCAGAGTGATTTATATATATCATCAGGAATTTCATAGTCTAATCCTGTTTCATCAAAGAAATTTTTGACAATATTAACTTTTTCGTCTGACGGATACCTTGAGCCGAAAACCACTTTTGTTATTCCGTCATGAGAGATATTTGAACCGTTTCTAAAAACAGTATGGCAGATAACATATGAATACAGGAGCTTATTTTTACCATAAACAGAGGAGATTTGTTCTTCGGAAGTCACACCGTTTACAAATGATAAAATAATAGTATCCTCTGATATGAAATTTTTAAGTGCTGGAATTATATCATCAAGCCCTGATGATTTTACGGCAATAATTATTAAATCAGTCTTAAAACCGCAATTATCCGGCAATACATAACTAAAATTACAGTTTTTGCCGTTTATACATCTGGGAGTATTTGAGTATTTTTCGTATCGCTTTTTATCAACAAGCACTCTGAGCTCAACAGAGGAATTGTCGAGTATTTTCTTAGCATAAACACTTCCAATCCCGCCTAAACCGCATAATAAAACTTTCTCAATTTTTTTCATATTTTGTTAACAGCTCATTATATATTTCAATTGTAGTTATACAGATTTTCAATTCTCGCTCAGCAAGACTTTTAATTGTACCCTTATAGCACTCTAGCAGAGCTTTGTTAAGTCCGTCGGGTTCACTCAGGCGGGGTTTGATAAGGTTAATATATTCATCAGGTCTTGTCCTGGGCTCAATTTTATCCGCAATAAAAATTATTTTTTCGAAATTGCTCATATCAAGTTTTCCGATTGTATGCCATCTGATAGCTGAAAGTATTTCTTCATCTTTGACATCAAACACTGTTTCTGCAATATATGCTCCAATCGGTGCGTGATAGGTTTTTGGATTAATCATCTCACATTCTTGAATAGATAAGCTGCTGCGGATAATATCTTCTTGTTCGTCAGCAGGCAGACATTTTGCACAGTCGTGCAAAATGCCTGCACAATATGCCTTATCTTTATCTAATCCAAACCGCTCCGCCAGCTCAACAGCTGTTTCGCTGACTCCTAGCGAATGTTCAAATCTTTCTTCGTCTAAATGCGTTTTTAACCATTCAAGCACATCATTTTGTGATATATAATCCATTTTTCTTTATATACTCCCTGACTTTTGGCAATTCCAAATCTTTTATTGAAATCCCTCTTGTGAGATTATTTCTCAGTTCAGTCGACGATACATCAATGTAATCCATAGGTGCAAACTCAAAATCATATCCGGCAGATTTAAGTTTATCGAAGTCGCTCTCCGTAAATTGTTTTGTTCGAGGAAAAACTATAAAATGAACAAGTTTTTTAAGTTTATCTGTTTCATACCAGGATTTAATGTTCAAAAACGCATCCGTGCCGATGATAAAATTTATTTTTTCATTTGTAATTTTATATCGTTTTCTTAGCTCCAAAATAGTGAAATATGTATATGAATACTTTTCTCGTTTATATTCAATATCGCTAATGTCAAATCCTTTAACGCCTGCAATAGCTATTTTGACCATGTTAAACCGGTGTTTTGCAAGGTTTTTATCGATAGATTTGTGCGGAGGCATATATGCAGGTATAAAAAGAACATTATCAAAGTTATAATACTCCTTTGCAAATTTTGCCACTTCTAAATGAACTTTATGAATAGGATTAAATGTTCCCTGAAAAACGCACAGTTTCATAATTATACCTTTCAGCGGTGATTATAACACAAAATAAATCATTAATATATGAGTCTGCGGGTAAAACCAAAACTGATTTTGGATTTTTTACACCTTCCGGTAAACAGTTTTTCAAATTTTATTTATTTAATGTATAATATAGCAGGTGATATTATAGGGGATTAACATTGACGATAAAAATTGCAGTTACAGGAAAAAGCGGAAGCGGTAAAACAACAATAGTAAAATCGTTCCTGTCAGTTATAAGAGAATATTTTCCCGAAAAAAGTGTCTTAATACTTGACAATGATTTGTCCGGAGAATTCGGGCACAGCTACGGACTGGATATAAGAAATACCATCTATGGTATCAGAAGCGGCAAACACGAATATAAAACCGGTATTCCGCAGCACATGACAAAATCCGAATATATTGAATGGGCGATTGAAGATATCATAGTATCACTGGATGATTATACCGATGTTATTGTATCGTGGTTTACAGGTTCTAAAGATTGCAGATGCCCGATTACACAACAAATAAATGATGCAGTCCTGAAACTTATTCATCGCTATGATTTTGTTATTTTTGATTGCGAATTTGATTTAAAATACCTCAATCAACTTGTTGATACAGATATTGACTTAACTCTGATTATCGCAAATCCGGCAGAAGAATCTGTTCAGCTGGCGAAACGTATTGAAGAATTTTCCGCTAAATATGCTGCCGGAGGTCAGATGGGAGTTGTGATAAATAAAGTCCATAACGAAAATATGAATAATGTTTTCAATATGCTTAAATGCCACGATTTAGAAGTTCTCGGCTGTATTCCGTTTGATGATAAACTGGTCGATAACTCAACGGAACGAAAATCGGAAATTGTTAACAATTCAATTAAGCAGTTTTATTCAAGATTAAATTTGCCGCAGGAGATATCATGATCTTAGACGGGAAAGCTCTATCAAAAATTATACTTGAAAAAATCAAGCTCAAGGTTGAACAAATGGAGAAGAAGCCGCACCTTGCAGTGATTTTAGCGGGCGATGATGAGGCAAGCCGTCTTTATGTTAATAACAAAAAGAGAACCGCAAACGCCCTCGGCATAAAATCTACCGTAATAGAACTCCCGTCTGATGTTTCAGAAGAAAGCTTATTGAAACATATTCAAGAGCTAAATGAAGATAAAGATGTTACGGGTATTCTTGTCCAGATGCCGCTGCCGGAGCATATCAGCAGAGAACATGTTGTTTGTGCAATCGACCCCTTGAAAGATGTTGATTGTTTCACACCGGAAAATGTCGGAAAACTGGCAATCGGAGCAAAGCCGTATTTTTATCCCGTAACACCTCAGGGGATTTTAATTCTGCTGGATTATTATAATGTTGAGCTTGACGGCAGACATGTTGTAGTAATAGGGCGTTCCAATATAGTCGGAAAACCGATGGCTCACATGCTTTTGCAAAGAAACGCAACCGTCACAATTTGTCATTCACACACCAAAAATCTTGAAGAAATAATAAAAGCCGCAGATATAGTAATCTCTGCGGCAGGAAAAAAAGTTGTAAGATGTAAGATGGTTAAGTATAAATCTGTGTTCGTTGACGTGGGTATATCAAGGGATACCCGCGGCAAATTAACCGGTGATCTTAACTGGGAAGATGATTTTGAAAATTTTAGTGATGTTGTATCGTATTTTGGGCGTGTTTCTCCTGTTCCGGGCGGTGTAGGCCCGATGACTATTGCTTCTCTGATGTTAAATACTATTAGCTGCCAAGCAGGTGAGTATCCTGCGATTCTGTACTAATAGTTTCTTTGAGTGATTCTGCCTGAGCATTTAACTCTTCTATTAATGTGTCATACATGGAAACCATAGTTGAGTATTCCATGTCGAGTTCGGTATATTCATCAAGTTTATCGGGATCATATTTCGGAACTTTTGCGTATGCATAGTATTCAGCAGCCAGCTCTTGTGAATAACTTTGTCCTTTTGTTCCCTTTGCCGGGTCATAGAAAGTTGTTCCTTTCGCTGTATATGTTTTGGAACCTCCCCAATCATCATACAAGGCCATTGAACTATCATCCCATTTTTCTTGATAATTTTCCTGTTCAGACAATTTCTTAGACATGGCCGTAGCAAGGTCATTCCACCGGGTATCCTGCAACTGGTTATAGGAAATCTGGTTTTTGACAGCTAGATATTGAGCTAGTAATCCTGCTACCGCCATCGTTAATCCTTTGTTTTAGTACATCTTACATATATATAAAG
>JAJPXE010000021.1 GCA_021205645.1 Candidatus Gastranaerophilales bacterium
ACCCGCTCCGCACACCCGCTGCCGCGAGCGAGCTTAGAAATTCGGGTGAGGTGATTTCTGTGCAAGTTCCGGAATATAATTCATTTACCCCCCCCATTTACCCTCGGGTGAGGTGACTATCGTGTGATTTTCTAACCGTACCCCACCTGCTGCGGAGTAAACCGGGCATAAAGGAGAAATAGTGTGTGTAATTGACTAACAAGTAGAATGTGTAAGAACGTTTAGCCGGTAAAACAATTGTCTGTTATATCAATTACCCCGCGAGGCTTTTGTATAAATCAAGATACTGCAATGAACTTTTCTTCCAGCTGAAATCAGCCTCCATAGCAGACTTTCTCATTGCATTTAAAGTGTATTTATCTCTGTAAACCCCGATTGCACAATTGATAGCCTCTATCATTCGCCAACCGTCATAGTCCCAGAATTTAAATCCGGTTGAGTTATCAAGCGGATACCCGACAACGGTATTATCCAGTCCGCCAGTAGCCCTGACTATCGGCAATGAACCGTAGTGCATTGCTATTAATTGACTTAAACCGCACGGCTCAAATTTTGACGGCATTAAGAAAAAATCACTTCCCGCATAAATTTGGTTCGCTAAATCTGCCCGATAACCGATATATGCACGGATATTCGGAGTATTATTCGACAGCCAGATTAATAAATTCTCATAAGCTCCGTCACCCGAACCTAAAAATATAAAATCCGCATTGAGATATTGTAAATCATTTTCAACCTGTCTGATTAAATCAATTCCCTTTTGCGGAACAAGACGTGAAATTAATGCTATTAACGGTCTTTCAGGATTATATTTAAGCCCGAAATATTCACAAATTCTTTTTTTGTTTTCTTCTTTTCCGTCTATTGAATTGATATCATAATTCTTAAACAAATTTTTATCCGTTTTAGGATTAAACACGCTGTAATCAATGCCGTTCAGAATACCGGTAAGTTTATTCGTATGTCCTCTCAGAGTGTAATCCATACCTTCGCCGAATTCTCCCGAGAGAATTTCCTGTGCATATCGCGGCGACACCGCAATAACCTTATCAGAATAATTTATTGCCCCTTTCATCCAGTTTACACGTCCGTAATGCTCACAACCCCATTCATTATATACTATATCTTTTCTCATATTTGCAAAATCCAGCACATCTTCAAACCATACCCCCTGATATGCAAGATTATGTATCTCAAATACATTCTTTGCTCCTGACCAGAATTCATCAAACTTATAATTTGCCTTTATATAAAGCGGTATCATAGCAGTATGCCAATCATTGGAATGAATAATGTCCGCTCTGAAATTAAGCTGTTTTGCATATTCCAGAGTTGCAAGCGAAAATGCTATATATCTTTCATGTTCATATCTTGTGTCAAGCCATTTAGGATAAACCTCCTTAAAACAGGTGAAATACCAGTCATTGTGTACAAAAAACACATTTATATCTGTTTCGGGTAATTTAGTCATAAAAAGCCGGAATTTTTGAGGTCTGCCCTCAAAATCAATCCACATTTCAGAATTTTCTAACTCCGTTATACCGTATTTTTTTTGGTCGATACATCCGTGCAGAGGAGTAAAAATAGCGATTTCAGCATCTTTTTCAAGATATTTCGGCAGACTGCCGATTACATCCGATAATCCGCCGGCCTTCGAAAATGGTGCCACCTCTGCCGCTACAAACAATATTTTCATAATTCACTCCTTATAATTTAAACTCCGGTTTCGCCCTGAATGGCGGATGCCGCCCCGTCAATTATTGCTGCATCCTCGTTTTCTTTTTCGTCAGCTTCTGCCTCCGCATTTTCTTCCTCATCCATTGCAACCTGCTCTGCCGCTATTTCAGCTTTGAATTGTTCTAAATACTCAGGGTCTAACAAATTCTGATCGTCTATGTATTTATAATATCCCTCAAAATTATGCCGCTCAGCATCATATTTTATTCGATATATCAATGCAGGTATCTCGGTTTTTCGCTCCTCTATATTACATACAATATTTAACATTAATACATATGTTATAAACACAAGCAATCTGTTTTTTGAATGACTGTGTTTTAATGTATTGGAAACCGTAGAGATTAAATCATACGCTTCTTCATACAATTCCTTATCTTTCAATAATGACGATTTAAACCAGTTTGTCAGCTGTATCATATTACTAAAACCTGATTTCTGCGATATTCTGTATACATCGTCATATATGGTTTCGCATTTTTTCCATGAACCTTTTTGCTCAAGAATAATCTTTTGATAAGAATAACCAATCAATAAATCACAAAGAAGTGTCAACAACTTCATATTATTTCCCGTAAGTGAAAGCTTTGCTTTGTAAACATTTTGTGCAAAAGTATTGTACCCCTCTTCAAAATTTTGAAATGCAATCAAAATATTTGAAATAAACATAGATATCTCATCATTGGAAATACCTGCATCAATGTCAAATTCATCGTGGTGCAGTAATTTTTCCAATATGGTCAAATAATCACCTGATAAAATTTCACGATCGAGTTTTTCTTTGACTTTTTCCAGAAATACACCTAATGAACCGTCACATATAATTATTCTGGACATTGCCGAGAATACCAGTACATCCATTACATAGGATAAAAATTCGTCTTTGTCCACACCGTTATTAACCATTAATGATATAAATTCAGGAGTAATCGTGGAAATAACTTTGTCGCATATTGTAATACACTGACTGTATTTTGACAGATTAAACGCAATTCTGGCATATATGCAGGAATATAATATAAACTGCGGAGTGAAATCCTGACCTCCGGCAACAAGTTTCGGGTTCAAAATCCTTGTGAGGATATTTTCAATACACTGTTTTGCAAGCACATAATCAGAGCCGCTTAATGCCGAATCAAGTACCAGATTAGAAACATTAACGATGGTTTCATCATCATTATTTTTTGTAGCATTAGCAAGAATTGATTTAGATATATTATAAACTTTTGTTGACGGATAACGATTTAAGTGATTAACAAGGATTGAATAAAGCTCATTTTTTCGCTCGATAGCTTCTTCATCCTTGATTTTAAGCTCATCTAAAAGGTTAAAGTAGTATTTTGCACAGTTAAGATATGAAGCAAAATCTCCAAAAGAAAGCGAACTTATTGCACATTCGTATATTCTCGGTAATTTTTCGTCATGAAGTCCCAGTATTTTTAGCAGCTCAAGAGATTTGCAGCCGATGTTATCTATAATATTTTTTGCAAGAAGCTGTTTTGTTTCAGGCTCAAGAACCTTATTTAGACTGCGTTTAAAAATTCTGAGGTTTTGTACAACAACAATATTATCTTCAAAAATAATCAAAGACCTGTCAACAAGAGATTTTATTGCATCCTGTAAATTCTCAATATTTAATTTTTCCAATAGGCTGATATGAGCATGACCTTCAAGTAATATTGTATAAGCGATAACCAGTCCTTCACTTTCCGGCAGAATTTTAAACCGTCTTGCAAACAATTCCTTTATTGTACCCGGAAATACTATAGTTTTTTCGGCATTAATCATCAGCTTACCTTCAAATGTAATAAATATATTCGCATCTTTCATATACCGGAGTTCGTTTTTAAAATACGTTAGACTTCCCGCACAACGTTCTTCCAGCTTTTGGAAATAAAAAGTTTCTTTAATCTCTTCAATATCCTCATCAATTGTTGCAAGAAAAGCGTTATAATCACCTTTTGTAACATTAATTTCTTTATAAAACGGAGAATGCAGAAGTTTCGGAATGTTTTTGTAGACGGAATAATCAGAACGAACGGTAACAACAAATGACATCGACAAATCTTCAAGGTTAATAAGAGTCGAGATATAATCCGATATAATTTGCAGGGAAGTTTCATCTATTAAATCAAAATTTTCAATAAAAATAATAGAATCTCTGTGAGAGGCAAGAAATTCTCTCAACTGATTTCTGTAAAGAATAAACGCACTGTCCGGATCAATATCTGATGAGATATTGTTAGTGAGTAAACTCAACATTAAGTTATCATTGTCAATACCGGCAAGGGCGGCTTTAGCTTTTTGCGCAAAGTCTTTTTGTTTAAGATCTAAATGAAGATGCCTTGCGATAAGTCCTCTAAAAAATGAATATGGTTTATATTTAAAATTATCTTTACAGGCGACGTGAAGCACGTTTGCAGATTTACTTTTGAAAAAATTCAGCAAATCAGATGTCGGTAAATCTCGTCTTTCGGTAGTTTTTAGAGCGACAAAGGAATGTTGTGCCAGAATTTCACCCAGAATGTTAAATATATTATGTGCAGGAACAGACAGAAACTGACCTTCTGTTGTAATATCAATAGGTTTGCTGCCGTACAGCATTTCATTAAGAGTGTCATCATCATCATATATTTTGAGTTTCGGCAAGTCTTTCGGACCTTTTAAAATACTGGTATCTTCGACTTTTTCTTCTTCTACAATCGGGATAATCTGGTCTTCAAGCGGAAACTCGTAAAACATTAGTAACTCATCACCCACCTGAGATGAGTATATCATCTCAAGTGTATACTCACGGGAAATTATATTATTTACATATTGGTCGGTAATCAATTGCAGACCGTCCGTATATTTTTCTACCGTGTTGTCTTTAATAAGCTTAATATTAAGTCCCGTATTAAATTCATTGGTATCTGTGTCGAAAGTTTTCTTAAGGATAGTCATTTTGCAGTGTAATCTGACATTTTTGCTTTTTTTGAGTTTATAGCTGATACCTCCGATTTTGTTAAGCAATTCTATGGCGGATTTAACGGCTTTTTTAACAGAGCTTGTCAGTGAGAATTCTTTATAATACTTGATTACGTATGTTTCACCAAAAGCTTGCGCACGATTTTCCTGACTTTTTGCATAACCGAACAGAGCCTGTTTAAGTTTCTTTTTAAATTTATTAAAGATAGTCTTATTTTTGAGTGCGGGTCTTAAATCTTCAAGGTTGGGGAAAGTTATTGCAAGGCAGGCATATTCTTCTGTTTCCGCCTCATTCATGATAACACTCTTTGCAGTATCAAATCCGCATTTGCGGCATTTGCCGAGAATATTAGGTCCTGCGGTTCCGCATTTGTTGCACTTAACAATGATTACATAACCGCATTCTTCACAGACAGCAGTTCTGCTTAATTTATGACAGATAGGACACTCTAAAAGCAAGACCTTTTTACAAAAAGGACAGACTTTATCCGTATCCTTAACCTCGTTACCGCATTTTGGACATTCCATAGTATGATTATACTATAAATATATACTGTCCTCAACTAAATTGTAACAATTACACCATTCGGGCTATAACATAATTCCGGATTTTCAACCTGCCGGTTATTCTGAGCATGCGTTAATTGCTCTCTCTTCATAGGGTGTGGTGATATCTGTGCAAACTCCGGAATATAACCCCCATTTACCCCCGCGGGTGAGGTGACGCCCGAGCTTGCCCTCACTGGACGGGGAGGGCAGAATTTGTTAGCGAACGAAGCGGCAGACTGTGTCTGCTCCGCAGACACCCGCTGCTGCAAGCGAGCTTAGAAATTCGGGTGAGGTGACTACCTTGCGGGAGGTGACTATTGTAGATGAGGCAAAATCAAACATATTTCGTAATCGCCCCCTCATCCCGCGGAGCGGACAGTGCAACTGCTCCGCAGTCGGAGCGGGTGGGAACCGGTTCACGCCCGCTCCTCAAAAAAGGCTATATTTTTATCAACAGGAGTATAAGAGAATATAGCCAATATTACTAACTAATAAGGGTAGTTGCATTTATTTTATAATTTTAATTTAATGAATACATTACAAAGAAAGGAGAACTTAAATCATGGACGAAAACAAAAAACATTGCTTATTAAAGTATTTAGGAGTTGTGTTTGCAACACTAATCGGTGCGTATCTGGCATTTTATTGCGCAGTGCATACAACAATCGACAGGGTAACAAATCCATATAATGTTATGCACAGAATGGATAAAATGATGATGAAAGCCGGTAAAGATTTTGACAAAACAGAGGGTGAATTTTTTGATGGCGGCATGCCTTTAAAATGTAAAAACCACAAACATTTTCATCATCACGATGTAATATCTTTTTTCAAAACACCTGATTCATACAAGTTTATTGTTGATCTGAAACCCTTTCACGGAAATGCAAATGCTATCCGTGTAGAAACAAAAGACGGACTTATTACCATCAGCGGCGAAACAACTTCTAACAAAAAGAATGAAGAATATTTCACTCAGGTATCGCAATCTTATCTGTTGGATAACGATGCAAATATTGAAAAAATCTCTAAGAAAAAAGTTAATAACAAATATATTATCACTATTCCAATAGAGGACTAATTCTATAGTCAATACAAAAT
>JAJPXE010000140.1 GCA_021205645.1 Candidatus Gastranaerophilales bacterium
ATATCAAGAAGTCCCAGGTCTTTTGTAACTTTCTTGTCCATCTTCTACCTCCGTTTGTTGACTTTAAGAAAGACATCATTAAAGAGATTAGATACCAAAATGTGAGGTTTGACCAATGAATTTTATTAAAAAACTATTTAAAAACGAATCAACAGTCGTAGGTTTGTGTGATTTAAAACGCCGTCAGGCAGTAAATTCTTTTAATTTTGCAAAAACATACAATTTTTCACAACCGTTCGGTATCAATATTGAAAACAGAAGTTTTGCCTACGCAAAGTTTTAATCCTTATTATAATATATCAAAAGCGGACAAACCCTGAAGATGGTTATGTAGTGTCAGGTTGAAAGACTAATTTATCCAAGGAAAAAAGTCAACGTGTTTGCCCGCTTTTTTCTTTAAAATTTATGCTCATTCCGGAAAGTTATTTTTATTCTTTCAGAATTGAGCATCTTGTGTTGTTTTTATCTCCTTTAATGGGAACAAGCAGACGATTATCACAGAGAATAAAATAAAAAGGTCAAGCAAGGGGGTACTTGACCAAAAAACGGTTTGATTTTTAATTTTCCAAATAATTTTCTTTCTTCTCACACGCCATATTCAGCGTCTAAATGTATATCTTTGAGTCTTTTCGTTTTTCTTTGAACAATTTTCCTTTCATATATTTGATTAATGTATATTTTGAGTCTTACTGTTGATTATCAAAATTTTTTACTTACCGATTTCAACAGCTCTTGAAGCCATTGCCCTCGTTATATTGATAACAGCAAGGTTGGCCTCATAAGCACGCTGTGCCATAATCGCATCAGCCATATCAACCATAGCATTGACATTGGAAGAACGTATATAACCGTTAGCATCTGCATCAGGGTGTCCCGGCATGTATAATCTCTCTCCCATTGTCGGGTCTTCCACCACACCGTTAAATACTACACCGCCCTGCAAATACGGTAATGTACCCGTACCGAATACATCATTCTTCATCTGAGTCAAAACCCCTCTGAATGATATATCCTCTGTTGCATTTAATACCGGTATTCTTCTTACATAATTCGGGGTATCGATATTCGCAATGTTCTTTGCGTGAATATCCATTCTCAAACCGTGTGCTTTTAGTGCGTTAGCACCTATGTCCATTGACTCCATTATACCCATAACAGACCTACTTTCCTACGTTTATTACCGTTTTCATTTGCGTTATTATGTTTGACATTCTTCTTGTTGCCATTGTGTAAAGCAGTGAATTCTTCTGCATCTCCGTCAGTTCATCAGCAGGATTAATCTCTACATTCTGTTCATAATCAAACATCGGTGATGGTCCGATTTTTTGTGCAAGCTTCGTTTCCAACTCTGCTGTTGCTCCGCCCAGATACTGACTGAAATCAATATCACGTCTGACATATCCGGGAGTATCAACGTTTGCCAGATTAGAGCCTAATGCACGCTGTCTTTGTGCCACCAGATCCATCATTAGTGAAGTTTTTCCTACACAACCTAAAGCTGCAAAACCCATTGGTTAAACCCTCCAAATTAGTTCTATTCTCTGATATTTATGCCTTTATTGTACATATCATCAGCTACTTTCAATAAACGCATACTCGCAATCATTGAAGCATTCAATCTTAACATCTCGTTTACCGAAGCATAAATATTAACGTTAGATGCCTCAATTGAGTGTTGCCTGAATGAGCGGTGGTCTGAAATCAATTCAGGGTCGCCTGATTCATCCGTTACTCTCATCTTGTTGTTGACACCCTGCTCAAGTCGTTCAGGGTTGGCAAAACCTACTAGCGGGATTGTTCCGACAAGTTTTGGCGCAGAACCTGCCTCATCATAGGTGTAAACATTACCGTTTGGATTAATGGTGAACTTGTAGTTGTTTGCAGGAAGCTGAATACCGCCGCCGACAAGCCAGCCGTCTTTTGTATATAAATAGCCGTCTTTACCTTTTACAAATGAACCGTCACGCGTGTATTGAACCTCTCCATCCTCTGATGTTACAGGAATGTATCCAGGACCCTTTATCGCTACATCATAAGGGTTTTCGGTTATTCTTACAGCTCCCTGTGCGCAGTCACATCTCTGGGCACCCGCTACATAGCCGTCCTCTCTTAACATCTGCTCAAACCTTACCGATTTGTAACCGTAGTTATTGTAGTTTGCTAAATCATTCGCTACATAACCGAGTTTGTCAAATTGTGTTGTGGCATTGTTTATACTTTTTCTTACAATTGCCTGTGCATTAAACATCATGATATAAACCCTCCTATGATGTCGAACTTAATTGGCTTATTGCCTTTTGTACATTAGTGTTTTGCATGATAAATATCTGCCTGTTAGCTTCAAAAACTCTTATTGTAGGCATAACTGCCAAAAACTCGTTCTGGAGCGAAACGTTAGAATATTCGTTATAACCCTGTTTAACATCCGGTCGCATAACAGCCATGCCTGATGAGTCAACAACTCCCATTGTTGCTACATAGTTTAATTTACGCTGCTCTTTGTTAAACACGCTGACACGACCCTTGCGATCAACTTTTATGCTTGTCAAATCATCAGGTACAAACGGTAGTTTAATCGGCACACCGCTGTCGGATAAGACATTGCCATCCTCCAATGAAAGAAGATATCCGTCTTTATCAAGTTTGAACCTGCCGTCACGGGTAAGTTTTACACCGTTCGGTGTTTGAACCTGAAAATAGCCCTGAGTCGCAATAGCTATATCAAGCGGGCGTTCCGATACCTGAATACGACCGACCTGCTCATCTATGTTCGTTGATATACCGTGTATACCTAAAAACTCGGTAAATGATGAGACAACAGCTTCTTTTCTCTGGTACCCTACTTTATCAAATCCCGTTACGTTTTCATTTGTAATTCCGAGTAATTCGTTTGAAACCTGCATCGCCCTGATTGATGAACGCATCCCCGGCTCACAATACCTGATACCTGTACTGATTTTCATTTATACCTCTCTCGTTAGTTAAACCGTTTTCCTTATATATCGGATTTTCTACTCACATCATTAGGAATTTTACTGTTTTTTCATCTGTTTAGATGAGCCTTACTCTGTTTATAATTATTTTTGAGTAAAAGTCAATGAGTAGATTTAAGGTACACTACAGATATCTTTACCGTGAAACAAAGCCCTGTATTAAATTTAATACAGGGCTTACATGACAAATTCCAAATTTTCTATAGGAGGGTGCGAAAAAATCCCCAAAATGACAATTTTGGGAGATTTTTCAAACCAGACCTTAGGTGTATGAAAGCAAGGTCGTGTGCGGGATAGCACGCAACCTTGCTTGAAACCGTACCCCAGAGTTTGCAGGAAAATTTTTAATTTTTCCGCAAACTCATAGACTTATAATGACTATATTTTTTCAATAAACAGGTTTTTCCCTACCTGATTGAAAAATTCCTGATACATATCTGCTTCATAATGTCTTACAACTTTTCTCGGTGAAGATTTAACAATTGTATATCCGTCACCGTTTTCAAGCTCTTTTTCTATAACACTAAACCGAACTTTTGTATTTTTTCCGAAAGGCTCAATCACGACATTTGAATCAAATATGACAGTATGCGGATCGATTTCATTTGCCAGCCGCTTGTAATCTATGCATAAATTATACAATGCGTAAGCATTTGTTCCAAATGAAACAGCATAACTCATCAAATCTAACGTAAGAGCCGCCGAATATGCTGTCGCCCGTTTTTTGTTTGTACGCTTCAGTTTAACTTCTTTTTTTGCTCTTATAAAACCGAGTTCGTCTTCTATATTTTGTATAATAAATCCGTTATCCTGAAGAGTATTGATAACAGCTTTCATTACTAAAATCCTGTTATTTGTTTCAAACACTCTTGTCTGCATTTCTCGAATTTCATAATAATTTCTTTTAACTTTATCTACGGCAAATGCAGGTGAGAATGCTGCAAAACTGATAAGGATACTAAAGAATAAAGATAATATTTTTTTCATTATTATACCTTTTGTTTTTGCAGGAATATAGCTTTATCCACTTTAGAGAAAAAGTTCTGATAATATTCTTCATCGGTAATTTCTTCTATTTGTTTTGCATTGCCGTACACATTAAGTCTTTTTCTTTTGAAATTTATTCTGACTTTAATTTCTTTTCCGTACTCAGTGACATTAGCGGTAGATTCAATCGCGGCAACAACGACCCCATACATATCTTTTTTGGTACCGAATTCTTTTTCAATATCAATAGTTTTATCTTTCGGGCTGAATTCTTTCACTCCTGATATAAACCCCAAAATTGAATTAGCATTATTGACTATAAATCCCTCATCCTGTAAAACATTTAAAACAGCTTTCATAATGACTGCTTTGCTAACGTTTTCATAAGACCTTGTTTGATATTGCCTTTTTTGGAGCTGGCTCTGCGGTGTAATTATTTCATTATCTTTTGCAAGTACAGACGTCATCATGCCCGAAAACAGCATAACCAGCAATATTGATAATATTTTTTTCATTATTGTAACCTTTCTAGAAATTACTCATGTGGTATGTAAATGATTCGACTGTATTTTTGTTAGAGAATTTAATAACAACGGTCAAAGTTTTCTGATTGGATTGAACATTAGAATTAGATCGGTTATGCGAGATATTGATAATACCTCCGCCGGCTCCGTGTCCGCCGTATCCGCCCCCAAGCCCGCCGACACCGGCTCCGGTTGAACTGCTTGCAACGGAAGAAATAGATGCCACTTTGTCATATATCCATGTATCTTTTCCGTTTGCATCCTTTGTTATAATGTTTGGTGAACCCAGAGCACTTACTACTTCCTCCTGTGAAATTCCGACTTTTATTTTGCTCTGTACAAGTCCGAGCGTGAAATTCTGCTGCTGAACAGGAGCATTGTACTTTTCAGGATGTTTTGCCTGATCTAATGCCTGTTTGCGCTTGATTTTTTCTAATTTAAGCTGATATTTAGCCTCCTCTTTTGACAACTGCTGTGTGTCCTCTATGGCATACACAGGCATAATTAACATGCAGATTGCTGCAAGTAACATAATTTTCTTCATATCTTCTCCATACTGTTTTATTATATTTTCCAATAACCTTTTGCATTATAAATTGTTTTTTAATAAATTACAAGTTAAATTTAAAAAAAATTTTCATAAAATTTTACATATTTTCATTTCTATCATATTTAACGATTTTTATGTTAGAATTTTTTTATGCTTGATACAATGGCACAAAATAAACTATTTGAATATGATAAGAGTTTTGATAAGACAATAATCGGAACGGATGAGGCAGGCAGAGGACCTGCAGCAGGCGGAGTGTTTGCGAGTGCCGTATATTTCAATAACCTTTCAACAAAATTGATTGATAAACTCTCTATCCTGAACGATTCAAAACAACTCTCTCAAAAAAAACGCGAATATCTCTATGATATCATTAAAAATGAAACAATTAATGCAACTTTCTGTATTGAAGTCGACGAAATTGAGAAAAATAATATCCTTAATTGTTCTCTGAAAGCCATGAAACTCTCAACAGAAGGTGTTATCTCACACATAAAAGATGAGAATATACTTGTACTTGCGGACGGAAACAGGCTAATAAAAAACTTTTGCTATCCTCAGCAGTTTGTTATAAAAGGTGACGGCAAATCCGCTTCCATTGCCGCTGCAAGCATTTTAGCAAAAGTTGCACGGGACAGATATATGCAAAAACTTGATGAAGAATTTCCACAGTATTTATGGAAACAAAATGCCGGCTATTTAACACAAGCACATCTTGATGCCATTGATAAATACGGGTTAACGAAATACCACAGAAAATCTTTCCTGAAAAAACATTTCGAAAAACAATTAAAACTGTTTTGACTTGAATCGCAACACACATGACTTCCGGATAAAATGAGTCTGCAGAGATAAGGTCATCTTTGCAAAATTAAAATAAAGGGTGCTGAAAAATTAAAATTTTCCTCGCAAACACAATAAGTTTAACGTTTCGAAACATTTGCCGTTTTTATTGAATGTCTGAATTTTTTTTATTTTACAGTCACAGGGCTGTAACAAGAAAAAGTCCGGACATACCGGACTGTAACCTTATCTTACTATCTTATTCCCATATCCCATAAGGGACGCTACAGCTGCACTTTCCTGAGTACAGTTTCGCAGAAAATCCTGTTTGTTATAAAGTTTTCTCTATATTTCCTCCTTTGCTGCTGCTTTTGCAATATTTAAAATTTGTACATACCTTTTTCCCTGCCGCTTTTTGTTAACAGTTATGCAAATATATCT
>JAJPXE010000106.1 GCA_021205645.1 Candidatus Gastranaerophilales bacterium
AGATATATTTGCATAACTGTTAACAAAAAGCGGCAGGGAAAAAGGTATGTACAAAAAGATGTGTTGAACATAAAAAAAAAGCTATGTTGTTACATAGCTGTTGATTAGGGATATGTGTATCGTCGTTTTTTTAAGGAGTATACGGTTATAATATCAGCCGATTTGAAAAATAAAATCGTTTAAAAGTAGGTTTTTAGAATAAATAAACAATACTCTAAGAGTACTGTTTTATTTTCATCAATCGGAAATATGAAAAAACAGTTTCGAGTTTGTGGAAAATTGAAATTTTTCTTGCAAACCCTTTCATGTAAATATTAAATCTGATAAAATATTCATACTAATATTCAATAATAAGGAAACAGGCATGATAACCATTAATGAAGGAACCAAAAACACAGGTATAAAACCGAATAATAATCAACAAAAATGTATAGAATACCTTGACGGACCGGTGATGGTGCTTGCTGGCCCCGGAACGGGCAAAACATATACCGTAATCGAACGCATAAAATACATGCTCGCAAATAATATTGCACCGGAGTCAATACTCTGCCTGACCTACTCAGAAGCCGCAGCAGGTGAGATGAAAACAAGACTTGTTAAAGAAGTCGGAGCTGATGCTGCCGCTGTTGCCATACATACCTATCATGCATTCTGTAACGAAGTTATTAAATTTAATCCCGCAGAATTTGAGCTGCTTGAGGGGTTGTCACTTGCTGATGATATTATCAAACAAACCATTATGGCAGAATGTGTTAAAGAATATAAACCGGAATACCATCTTACTAAATGGGGCGAAAGCGATTACTATGTTCCCGAACTGCTCAATGATGTCGATAAAATCAAAAAAAGCCTGATTACAAAAACACAATATTTCTCTAACCTCCAAACTCACCCGCTATGGCAGGGAAAAATGAATGAGCTTGATGAAGAACTTAAAGAAAGAACAGAAAAAAATAAACCGCTGAAATCATTCATGATTAAATATAATGCTCATAAAAAAAAGATGGGAAAAGCTAAAGAAGCATGGGAAATCTATGAAATTTATGACAAAAAACTTAAACAAAATAACTTTATCGACTTTAACGATATGATTAACATGGTACTTGAAGTTTTTGAAACGAATGAAGAACTGTTGAAAAATGTTTCCAAAAAATTCAAATATTTTCTTGTTGATGAATATCAGGACACGAACTATGCCCAGAACAGTATCGTATTCAAGCTCGCAGAAGGTGCTGGCAATGATAATATTTTTGTCGTCGGCGATGATGACCAGATAATCTACGAATTTCAGGGAGCTAAAACCGACACTCTTGAAAAATTTCTCAAGAAATTCCCGCAAACAGAGGTAATCTGTCTTGATGAAAATAACCGCTCAACTCAAACAATACTTGATTTCAGTTATAAAGTTATTTCACAGGACAAAACAAGACTTGAATATAATCCTGAATTTAAAAAATATAACATAAAAAAATCATTAACAGCCAAAAATAAAGATATTTGTATAAATGATAGACCTGTCAAAATGCACTGTTTTGCGGAAAGTTCACAGGAGATGAACTTTATCACTGATGAAATCGAACAACTTATAAACTCATCCTCAGCTCCGAAAAATAATAACGGGGAAATTGACCTGTCCGCTATTGCTATTCTGACAAGAGAAAATTCTGAACTCGAAAACTATGCAGAATTACTTAAATCAAAAAATATAAGATATCAGATTAAAACAACTAACAGTATTTTTGATATGAAGCCGTCAATACTTATTTATTTTTACCTTAAAACGTTATATAACCATTCGTTCTACTCGGAAAAGCTGTTTGGTCTGCTCGGGGCTGAACCGTTTGCGTTTGAACCCGAAGATTATATGTTTCTGCTCTCTCAAAACAGGCTTAACCACAAAGATTTTATCGAAAATATCAGGCTTAATCTCGATTATGACTGGAAAAATAAAGAAAAAGTCCTCAGATTTATTCAAACCTATGATAAATTAAAACGGCTGCAAACAACGGAAAACATTAAAAATCTTATTGTAAGTGTTTGCAATGAAACAGGAATACTGGAATATTATGTAAATTCAGATGTGAATAAAGTAGAAAACATTCTTGCTATAAAACGAATAATAGATGAGGCAGGCACTTATAAACGTATTCATAAAAGTGCAGGATTGAGAGATTTCATTGAGCATCTTGATACTGCCTGCCGGCTCAATATTCCTATAACAATTGATAAAGACGATTATGTTCAAAACGCAATCCAGCTGGTAACACTTCACGGAAGCAAAGGACGGCAGTTTGATTATGTCTATATGCCAAACCTGACTGCCGGCAAATGGGAAAAGAAACGAAACAGAAACGATACGTCACTCCCGATAATTGATGAAACTAAATTCATTGATGATGATACATCTCTCAAATCAGAACAGCTCAGATTACTGTTCGTGGGGATAACGCGGACAAAATATAATCTGACTATCTCATATCCGAACGTTAATAACGGCAGGGCGGAAGAATTTACATCACATCTTTCGGATATTGTCAAAAATTCCGATATGTTTGAAGTCCATACACATGAATTGAGTAAAGAAGAATATTCTCTTGAACTTGCGAAAACATTCAGACAAAAACAATACGACTATAAGGGTGCACTTGAAGAAGAAATACGATTAAGAACAAAAAATATTATACTCAGCCCGAGTACGCTTAATTCGTATCTGGCATGTCCGAGAGAGTTCTTTTACACCTACGTTCTGAAAATTCCGGTATTTGAGAATGACTGGGATAATGCAAATTATGGAAGTGCCGTTCACCGAACGTTGGAAAGTGCTGTTATCAGCCTGAAAACAACAGGTAAATATCCTGATAAAACTGAATTTCTTGAAATATTTTCGGCTAATCTTGACAAAGAAGAGTTTGAAACGGGTGATGTCAGAGAAACATACAGAAAACGCGGCTTAAACTCACTGGAAAAATTTTATCCTCATTTTATTGAAACAAGTTCGGACAGAATAGACAAAGTTGAATATACTCTTGATACGGTGCTTGCAGGCGATAATATTATTACGGGTAAAATAGACCGTGTAGAAAAGAACCCAGACGGAACATATTGTTTGTTTGATTACAAAACAGGAAGTGCTAAACCTAAATCTCAAATTGCCGACGGAAAAGAGTATGAAAGCTACTTAAACCAGCTGCGGTTTTATAAATATGCATTTGAAAGTTTACATACAGGCTCAAAAGTGTCTATGGTTGGATTGATGTTTCCGGAGGAATGCGACAGGAATTTCTACACCGAACTAACACAGCAAGACAACGACTATATAAAATCAAAAATCGATGAAGTATATAACGCTATCCGCTCAATGGAATTTGAACCCGCAGAAAATAACGATGATAACTGTAAATATTGTACCTACCGCCAGCTGTGTAAACTGAATGTGATTTAATTAAAGAGTTTGCAAAAAGGTTAAGTATTACCATTATTTCCGAGTTTTAAACACTTCTGTGTGTGTTTTAATGCTTCAAGATAACATATTCGCTCCTGCTTTGTCTGTGCTGAATGTAGTATATTTAATGACTGTACATAGATATTATCGGGAATTTCTATATCATATTTAGAAGGATTATTTATCAAATCATAAAAATTAAAGTTGAAAATTTTTGTCAATTCATTTGCAATCTTTAATGTCGGCATGCTGCAACCTGTTTCAATTCGGGATAAACGTTTATTATCAATTCCTATTTTTTCAGAAAGCTCTTCTTGTGTCATACCGCATAGCATTCGTAATTGTTTTATTTTTGCTCCTATTACAGCAGCATCCGTATCTTTTTTTAATCTAACCATATTACGCCTTTCATTGATTTTGACTAAAATCTGTGAATTATAGAACCTTAAATTTAAGAATTGTAAAATTACCAATTCTCATTTATTGAGAATTGGTTTTATTTATGATGTAATAAATACGGAATTAATAAGGTGATTATGATAAGTGAATTTATGAAGAAAATTTTTTCTGTGAGTTCGACTATCGATGACAGATACCATGTAATGCAAATCTTAGGAATACAGATTAAAACCAGAAAAAACTGGTATAAACTTTCTCAACAGATAGATAGAATTATTCAGGATAAGGTATGTATAGCACAAGAAATAAAAACTGTCCATAGTGCTTCGTTTACAAAGTACAAAAACATAAATGCCGGCAAAAATGTAACGATAATCGGGTCAGGACCAACATTAAAATATTACAATAATGAAGCAGATTATGAAAATATAACCCTAAATTTGACGGTTTTTTCCGAAAGGATAAAATCAAAATATATGTTTTCACACGATGCTTTTATTCTTTTAAAAAGAATGCCGGATTTTATTGATAGAATTAAAGGCTTGGATTGTATAAAGTTTGTCGGTCATTCTTTAAATCCATACTATATGCATTATCCGGAAATTATTGATGAACAGAAATATAATATATACAGGTATTATGTATCAAGACGAGCAATGGACACATATACCGATATAACAAGTCATCCGTTTTTAGCACGTGGTTCTGTTGCTTTTCCGGCACTGGATTTTGCACTTTATACTCATCCTAAAAAAATATATCTGGTAGGATTGGATACAGCACCGAATGGTCATGCTTTCTGCAAAAATACAAAAATCATGCCTGATTCTCTCAAAAGAATGCTTTATGGATACAAAAAGCTCAAAACATTCGCAGCAATACATTATCCCGATATAGAAATAATTTCTGTAAATCCTGTCGGACTGATAGGAATGTTCAAAGATGTTTATACACATACTTATGTAAATGAAAATCCTGAATTGTTCAAAAAAATGAAAAATATTAATTACATTTAGCGGGGAAATCTAATAATGAAAGTATATGCTTTTGTTCCGGCAAAGGGAACAAGCGAAAGAATTGAAAATAAAAATACAAGGTTCTTAGCCGGAGAACGATTATACATAAAAGCTTTAAAAACACTTTTGCACTGTAAAGAGGTAGATAAAGTATTTTTAGACACTGAAAAGCAGCAAATGTACGATATGATTGATTATCTGCCGGTTACTTTTATGAAAAGAAACCCCGAACTGGCTAACAATAAAACAGATGGTCATAGAATGTTTATGAATGAAGTTAACTCCTTTCCCGATGCGGATATATATGTCCAATTATTGTGTACCTCCCCGTTTATAAAACCCGAAACGATTGATAATGCCATTAGAATATTAAAGAAAAACAATAATTATGACAGTGCCGTATTAATGAAAAAGGATAAATATTATTTTTGGAATAACGGGAAACCCGTCTATGATATAGATAACATCCCAAACAGTAAAGATTTACCGGAAACAATTATTGAAGCCATGGGGTTGTATGTAGTAAGGCGGGATGCAGCAGTAAAAACTCAAAGGCGTTACGGCGAAAATCCGTATTTGATATACGGCGATTTAGAAGAATTTATTGATGTCAATAACGAAGAAGATTTGAAATTTGCATCAATATACGCACAAGGTTTAAATCAATCAGAGAGTATAAAATTTAAAACAATCAAACATTTTTTAAGTTCTGCCCTGCTATCGGATATTATTGATGATTTGGAAGTAAGATACAAAGATAATGTAGGGGCTGTTGTAAATGGATTTAACTGTAATTTAAAAGATGTAAAATTACTCGGTCGTGCAGCAACGATAAAATTACGCAAACTCAAAGACAATGAAGATTTTAACGGAATTTATAATGCTCTGGATTCATACAAAAGTATTTCAGAGAATGATATTATAATATGCGAGAATGAATTGAGTGAATACGCATATTTTGGTGACTTGAACTCGCGTCTGGCAATACGTGCCGGTGCACAGGGGTTTATTATTGACGGAGTTACACGTGATAAAGATGCCGTACGGCAGCTTAATTTCCCTGTATTTAGCTGCGGTTATAACTCAAAAGATGTTCGCAGGCGTGCAACACTCAGTCATATAAATAAGCCAATAACTATTAAGGGAAAAATCGTTAATCCCAAAGATTTGATTTTTATTGATGATTGTTCAATGGTTATAATTTATGAAAAATATGAAAAAGAAATTCTTGATATTGTTGCTGCAAAATGTATGAACGAAAAGTATATTGTAAACGATATATTAACATTCAAAGATACGGATGAGATTATAGAAAATCGCGGGGCGTTTTAGTATTTTTACAAGATTGCAAACATGTTCTTTGCAAAAATGCAATTGTACTATAATGC
>JAJPXE010000001.1 GCA_021205645.1 Candidatus Gastranaerophilales bacterium
CCATACACAATAACTTCATAGATAATTAATAACACACATCTATATAAATTGTTTTTTTTTTTTAAGGTTGCGTTTTAAACTAAAATCTTTACAAAACTTAAATAATGGAAAAATTAGATATACCGGTCGTTATCATAGCCATATTGAATTTATCAGCCTGTTTTAGCACATCTTTTGATACTCCCGGCTGAATTATTAAAGAAATCCGGTTTTGAACTGCTGCGTTTAAATCATGAACGGTCAAAGGTACATCTGCTGCCAAAACAGCTTCTTTTGCATTATCACAGGCATGATTGAGCGCATATTCAAAGGCGGAGGTTTGCAGCCCCTGCGATATGCCCGATACTTTAAAATCTTTTGCCGTGATTACAGCCGATGTCCGCAGATATTTGGTTATTTTCCATGCAAAAATTGCATCTTCAATCTGTTCAACCGTTGGCTTTGTCACAGAAACAACTTTGAAAAAATTTTTATCAAGCTCTTTCTTGTTCTTATCCTGTACGATAGTGCCAAAAGGTGTTGAATATATTTCTTCAATCAGGTAATTTTTATATTCGCTCAACGGGGTGTTTATTTTTATAAATCTTATTTTTTTATCTTCAAAATATTGTATAACTTCATCATCGAATTCAGGTGCGACTGCTAGATGTTGTGATGTCAGGAGTTTAACAAGTTCAATATCGGGTGCTTTCGAAAATGCTGCAACACCGCACACTGCATCTATCGGGTTGCAATCAACCGCTTTTTCGAAAGCTTCTCTCAAAATTGAGCCCAGTGCAGCTCCGGTAAGGGTATTATTTTTGACTAATACCGCCGCACAAACATCATAAAATTCCGATAATATATTCAATGCAAGAGTAAGGTTCACAATATCCGTATATGACAGCTCATCAGATGCGGTATAATCAATAATATTTTGAGTTCTATACAATTTTGCAGATTGAGAAATTGTAGCACCGGCGCTTAAATCCTTTATAAATTCCATATTTTCCATAATAATTTCCTGCATAATGTTTAATAGTTAAAATCCTGTCCTGCTGTCGGTATAGGTGGCTGTGTCGTTTGAGGAATAACATTTTTGTTTGTTTGCGGAACAGGTGCAGCAGGCTGTATAACCTTTTCTTTCATCTGATCCGGCTGATATGTGTTCACCTGAACAACATCCTCTGTCGGTGCTGTTTCGTCTGTATCATCATGATAATTTGACGGATTTGGACCTGTCAGCTGCGTTACGGTTCTGCCGTTTTTGTTTGAAAGCATATCAGGATAGCCAAAATCTTCATTACCATAAGGCTCAGTCGCTACTTTCATAACATCTCTGAATATTATAGCGGGAACGCTGCCCCCGGTCAGTCCTCCCATTCTGGTATTATCATCGTTTCCGACCCACACGCCGGTTACAACATTCGGGGTGTAGCCGACAAACCAGGCATCTTTATAATCATCAGTTGTTCCTGTTTTGCCGGCACATGGTTTGCCAATGTTTGCCGCCATGCCTGTTCCGTGTTTGATGACCATTTTGAGCATTGAAGTCATTGCAGCGGCAACATCTGTTTCAAGAACTTTTTCCACTCTTGCCCGCGGAGCTGAATAAAGAATTTTACCTCTTGATGATTCAACACGCTCTATTGCGTACGGCTCAACCTTATATCCGCCGCTTGCAAAAATACCGTATGCTCTTGTTAATTCATATAACTTAACACCGTTTGAACCTAATGCAATTGTATAATCGTATTGCAGAGGTGTATTTATCCCCATAATCCGTGCAACCTGTATAACGGCCCTCACTCCGACGTATTCAATTAATCTGACCGCACATACATTTGATGATACCATCAATGCCTTATACAAAGGTATTCTGCCCCTGTATTTATTTCCGTAATTATGAGGCGCCCAGGTACCAAGCCGATACGGGGTATCATCTATCATATCATTAGGAGTTAAGCCTTTCTGGATTGCCGCTGTATAGATAAACGGTTTGAATGCCGAGCCGGGAGGTCTTATCGCCTGTGTCACCCTGTCATACTGGCTTTCTGCATAATTTTTTCCGCCCGCATAGACAAGAATTTTTCCGTCTACAGGGCTGAATGAAAATATTGCTGCCTGATTTTTAGCACCTTTTAAGCCCCACGCATTCAAATCCTTTATCAATGTTTCATTAGCTTTTATTTGTGACTTGTAATCTATCGTTGTTATAATCTTATACCCGCCTGATGTTATTTCCTGCTCGGTAAAACCTAATCTGGCAAGCTCTCTTATTACATAATCGCAAAAATAAGGAGCTTTGTTCAGGGTATAATATCTGGGCATTGTTGTTAGAGTTATTTTTTCAGCTTTCGCTGCTTTCATTGTTTCTTTATCAATGTAGTGCATTTTATACATACGCTCAAGAACCCTGTTCCGGCGTTTTTTTGCAAGTTCAAGGTTATTAAATGGCGAATACACAGACGGTGCCTGCGGCAGTCCGGCTATTAGTGCCATTTCTGATAATGTCAATTGATTAAGTTTTTTATTAAAATACGTTTGTGATGCTCCGTCTACGCCGTATGAGCCGGAACCAAGATATACATTGTTTAAATACATTTCAAGAATTTGACTCTTGCTGAGTGATTTCTCTATTTTTGCCGCAATAATAATTTCTTTGATTTTTCGTGAATAGGTCTGTTCATTTGACAGGAACAGCATTCTTGAAAGTTGCTGCGTAATTGTACTTCCGCCCTGAACGACACGCCCTGCTATAACGTTTTCCACCAGTGACCTCGTAAGCCCTAACAGGTCGTATCCGTGATGTGAATAAAAGTTCTTGTCCTCTGTTGCTATTACAGCCTGCTGCAGCTGTTTAGGAACGTCCTTTATGCTGACTTTTGAGAACGTACAGGCATTGAATGTCTTTATAACCTCTCCATCGGCAGAATAGAATGTTGTAACCATATTCGGACGAAAATCGGAAAGGTTCGCTATAGGCGGTACCAACATTAAGTACGCTTTTAAAGAAACAAGTCCGCCTAAGCATATCGCCGCACAGAGTATTACAAGCCGTTTTATCGTATCAAATATAGAGTCTTCTTCCTCATAATTGCGGGTTGAAATACGTGTTTTGAATGTATTTGTGCGTCTGTTATATCCTGACATAATTTTGTTAAAACTCCTCAAGTATGTTATCATCTTATCAAAAAAATACAATTGGTACAAAATATGTTATTTGATTTTCTTTTAAATTTAAAAAATGAATTTTTATCTTATTTCATTCCCGAAAAAATAGAGTATGAAATTGTCGGAGAATGTAAAAAGTGCGGGAAATGCTGTAATTATATGTACAGTTTTGATACTTATACGGAAAAAGAGTTTAAAATAATGCAATTTTTGTTTCCCTCATATAAAAGATTTTACATTAGAGGAAAAGACAGTGGCGGGAATTTGATATTTGCCTGTAAATATGTAACAAAAGACGGGCTTTGTTCAGTTTATGATAAGCGTCTGCCTATGTGTAAAAAATACCCTGTAAGAAAAATATTTTTCAAGGCTGATTTGCATGAAGGCTGCGGATATAAATTGGTTGATAAGAAATTTGAAGATTATTTATAGAGTTTGTGAGGTGGATTTTCGGCAGACTGTGCTGCACTGCAGTTGCACTACCGCTCCGCTTCCCTCTCCCCAAAGGAAGAGGGGAAAAATGTTTTCACCACCTCACCCGTAAATTCATTGAGCAATTTTTTATGTTCCGGTTTTATATAATTTTAGATGAGTTTGACGGAGAACAGCATTCCATGTTCGGAAATCTTAAATATTATGATATAATCCGAACGAATATTTATGTTAAATCTTATTCTTCAATTCACGGTCATCCCTCATATAACGGTTATAGTACTCCTGCAAGTTTTGCTGATTTTAAAATGTTCAACGAAGAAAAATCAGTCAATGAGGTTACTGCAATAAATCCTGACGACGAATATTCATCTATTAAAAAAATTATAAAACAATTGATGATAAATATATGCGTACGCTGGAATTTGAATTGTTCAATAAATTAAAATCCGGCTCTTTTGAGAAAATGCCCGAACTATGGGATGAAATAAATAAATTACAAATTGAAAATAAAAACCCTGAATATATAAAAAAGATCAAAAAATGCGATGAAAAAATATCAACTTTCACCCGAGGGAATAAAATCGGTTCATGATTTTCGTGTAGAAAAGGCTCCACAGCTGAATATTGAATATTCAACGAATTATTCATATTTGAAATAATTTTTATATTCATGATATAATATACCCGGGTGACATATGGAAAAGAAATATATACCGTACAGTGAGTCTGTGATGTATGCTGCCGGCTTAATTACGAAAGCTGCAGGTGAGATTGCACGTAAAATTTATAAAAAAATGGATTTTGGCATTAACCATGAAGAATTTTTAATTCTTGAAACAATATACCTTAATCCGGGAATTATTCAGATTAATATTGCCAAAAATATTCTGATGAAACGCTCCTACGTCTGCAAATTCCTTAATCAGCTTGAAGAAAAAAAACTTATCAGAAAAGAAAATGCCATAAGGGGCAAACGTCAGGTTATTATTGAAAACTATATCACCGACAAGGGCGAAGAAACGTATCTCAAAGCTAAAAATTTTATCGAAAATTCTATTATTGAAAAATCCGATAACTATGATTATGATGAGGTAAGGAAAGTCACTGCGGTTTTGTTGAATTTAACCGCTAAGCTAAAAAAGGATTTTAATTTGAAATATTGATACGGACAACAGCTGATGTTATTTTTTCTTTCCGTATTTTAGCTTTTCCTTTTTTATTTCGTTTATACCCGTTTTATCCCAGCTGAAACGCTTGGTTTTTGCCCATTCCATTAAATTCCACCTTGAAAGATTTTCCATATCATTAAATGCTTTTTCGTAGTTATTTTGTTTGCTGTCCATTTGAAGATATGGAACACCCGCATCTTTTGCCAGACTTTCTACCTTTGGATCATAAGCTATAGGAAGTGTTTTTACACCGTATTTTAACCCTACCAGACAGGCATGAAACCTCATTGCAATTAAACAGTCAAGCTCTGCGATATGAGTTATCACTTCTGCCAGTGATAATTCTTTGAGTAGTTTTACTTTGATGTTCGGGTCGACCTGCTTAAGCTTATTGATAAATATTTTTGAAATACCGGTATCCATCTCATCCTGTAAAGATAGTAGTTCTATTTCTCGTGCATAATATCTGGATTTGACCTGTGTTACTATACTGTCAAAAAGTTCATCTGTCAGGGTATCAAATTTGCGTAATTGTATCCCTATCTTAGAAGTTTTTTCAATATGTAATGTATCTATGCTGTACAGCGGATCACAGACTAATTCCGCATTGATTTTCCATTTTTTTAATAATTTAAAGCTGTTGTCATCACGAACAGAAATATATTTGCATTTTTTCAGTATATTCTTAACATATCCCGTAGAAAACCAGCCATTTATCGGACCTATACCCTGGGCAAATATCACGACTTCTTTTTTCATCAACTGTGCAAATTGGATAATACTTGCATAGAAGAACAAACTTGCCGTACTTGTGACATTCTGGAGCAAACTCCCTCCGCCCGAGATTAAAACATCACAGTATGCAATTTCTTTTAAAACGTGGTCAATTGAAAAAGTATAAACGGTATGTACACCATAGGTGTCAAATGTTTTTCTCGGATCTGCCGACAGAACCGTTATATCACAGCCCTTTAACTTTTCAAGCAGCAGTTTCAGTATTGCTTCGTCACCGAAATTGTTAAAACCATAATATCCTGAGATTAGTATTTTTTTCATTTACACCTCAACTTAGCCGAATTTTATTTGTTCGAGTATTTGTTTTGTTATTGCAGTAATTTCAGAAAGATTATCTCTTTCACATAAATCTCTGCCTATTCCGACAGCTTCAGCACCTGCTTCAATATATGATTTAATTTCGGTATATTTAATATTTCCCATAGGCATAATTTTTAAAAACGGCATCTGTCTTAAAATATCTTCAATATATCTGACACCGCCCAATGCTGTTGTCGGGAAAATCTTAATCAGCGGCATTCTTGATTTCCAGGCATTGTATGCCTCATTTGCAGTTGTTGCACCGGCTATAAAAGGTACTCTGATATTTTTGGAGATTTTAACCATATTCATCTGAAAGATAGGAGAAGAAAACATTTTTGCACCGGCTTCAAAGGCTGTATTTGCCTGCCGGCTTGTTACTATACTC
>JAJPXE010000209.1 GCA_021205645.1 Candidatus Gastranaerophilales bacterium
TTGCGGGAGCGGGTGCAACAGCGAAGCAGTTGCACTGTCCGCTTCGCTTGCGAAGCCCATAAGCTCATTTCCGCTAGAGAGGGCAGAATTTCTTTGCGAACGGAAGCGGCAGACTGTGTCTGCTCCGCTTGCGGGAGCGGCAGTGGGAACTGGTTCCCACCCGCTCCGCACACCCGCTGCCGCAAGTGAGCTTAGAAATTTGGATGAGGTGATAGCCGTATTTGCCCTCTCCGTCCGGAGAGGGCAGAAAATCGACTTGAGGCAGATTGCCGAAAGTCTGATTTTCGGGTGAGGTGATACCCGTGCGCGATGTAATTGCATCCTCCCCTTTCGGAGACTGTACTGCACAGCAGCACCCGCTCCGCTCCCCTCCCCACAAAGGGCGAGGGGAAGAATGTTTCGGATATAGTAATACCCTTACAAACTCCTGAACATAATACATTTACCCCTTAACCTTTCAATACATCAGCGGCTCATCTCACGCAGTTTCTTCAGCTGGTCGCGTATCTCCGCCGCACGTTCAAAATCTAATAATTTTGCAGCTTTATGCATATCATTTTCCAGCTTGTCAATAAGTTTCGGCAGACTCTTTTTGTCAATGCCCATCTCAACCATTTCTTCCGCAACAATATCCTCAAAACTCCGGTAACTCTCCACCAACGATAACAAATTGTTCTCAACGGGTTTCTTGATTGTTTGAGGTATTATCCCGTATTTTCTGTTGTGTGTAATTTGTACCTTACGGCGTCTTTCGGTTTCGTCAATAGCTCTCTGCATCGACTCCGTTACCTTATCGGCATACATTATAACCTCACCGCAGGAATTTCTTGCCGCACGACCGATTGTCTGAATTAAACTCGTTTCCGAACGTAAAAAACCCTCTTTGTCTGCATCGGTTATTGCAACAAGAGAAACTTCCGGTATGTCCAGACCCTCTCGTAACAGGTTTACACCAATCAGCACATCAAATTCACCGAGCCTTAAATCACGTAATATCTCAACTCTTTCCATTGATTTAACTTCACTGTGAAGATAACGCACCCTTATACCCTCCTGTAGAAAATAATCACACAGATCCTCTGCCATTCGTTTGGTTAATGTTGTAATAAGAACTCTTTCATTTTTATTTGCACGCTTTTCTATCTCACTGATTAAATCAGGTATCTGACTGTCAATCGGTCTGATATGGATTTTAGGATCAACAAGCCCTGTAGGACGAATAATCTGCTCGACTGTTTGTGACGAAGTTGATAATTCAAATTCCGACGGCGTTGCGGAAATATAAATTTTTTGTCCTACTTTTGCAAAAAACTCATCATTGTTAAGCGGTCTGTTATCTTTTGCACAGGGTAAACGGAACCCGTAGTTAACAAGAGTGTCTTTTCTTGCCCTGTCACCGTGATACATCCCTTTGAGTTGAGGCAAAGTTACGTGCGACTCGTCAATAACGGTCAAAAAATCACCCCTGAAATAATCCAGCAACGTTGCGGGCGGACTGCCGGCAGGCCTGCGCTCTATTATTCTGGAATAATTTTCTATTCCCGAACAATAACCCATCTCTTTTATCATTTCTATGTCATACTTTACACGCTGTTCCAAACGTTGAGCCTCTAAAATTTTGTTCTCGTTGTATAATTCACTCAGCCGGTTTTGAAGCTCTGTCCGTATCATTGCAATTGTTTCTTCTTCGTTTTCATCATAAGTCAGATAATGTACGGCAGGATAAATGATAATCCTTTCCGGCATGTCAACTATCTCACCTGATACGGGATCAATTTTAACAATCTTTTCTATCTCATCTCCAAACATGCAAATCCTTGTTACAACTTTTTCATAAGCCGGCATTAGTTCAACAACGTCGCCTCTTGCCCTGAATGTTGAATGTTCAAGCACCAAATCATTGCGTTTATATTGAACGCTTACAAGATGTTTTAATAATTCATCTCTGTCAATTTCATCGCCTGTATTCAGTTCAACCGAACCTTTAAAATAATTCTCAGGCAAACCTAAACCGTAAATACAACTAACAGAAGCAACTATAATAACATCGCTGCGCTCATAAAGACTCCTCGTTGTATTATGACGCAGTCTGTCTATTTCTTCGTTTATACTTGCAGATTTCTCGATATATGTATCTGTTCTCGGAATATACGCCTCAGGCTGATAATAATCGTAATAACTGATGAAATATTCAACCGCATTGTCGGGAAAAAGCTCTTTAAACTCGTTATATAACTGGGCCGCAAGAGTTTTGTTATGAGCTATAATCAATGTCGGTTTCTGAATTTTTTCAATAACATTTGCAATGGTAAAAGTTTTTCCGGAGCCTGTAATCCCGAGCAGAGTCTGGCTGTCATAGCCTTTATTTATACCGTCAACCAGTTGTTTTATAGCTTCCGGCTGATCGCCTGCCGGCGAATATTTCGCATTTATTTTGAACATTCTCTCCATAACAAGATTATACAACAGGAATGTTTTTTGTCAGCAAGCAGCAGCATACAACAATTTTATTTCTTACTATATACATCTGTATCAGTAATGAAAAAGTTGTATATTTTACACCTCAACATCATTTGCCAGAATAGAAATAAATTCTTCCGCAATTTTGGAATTCCATTTGATATCAATATTATCCCGTATAATCTGAATGGCTTCTTCTTTAGTTTTGGCTTTTCTGTATGGTCTTGGCTCAATCAATGCAAAATACGCATCAATAATCAACACCATTTGCGAACAAAGCGGGATATTCTGTCCCGAACGGTTATCAGGGTATCCCGTGCCGTCCCAGTTTTCGTGGTGATGTTCTATTATCGGTATAATATCCTGTACGATTGAAATCGGTTTCAAAATCTCTTTTGCCGCAATAATCGGATGCGTTTTAATAATATTCGTTTCTTCATCAGTTAACGGAGTGCGTTTTTGAAGTATTTCTTTTGGAAGCATCATATTGCCGATGTCATATAACAAAATGGCAACTTTTAACTTGTCGGTATCTTCTTTTGAAAGCTCAAACCGTTTTGCAAGCGAGTTTGCAGCAATAATCTTGTTTTTTGCCGAGCCTTTGCGGTGGTTAGGATTATACAAAGCGGACAACATATCCGATACCGTGTATAAAGCATCATGGTCGAGTGATAATTTGTCCAGCATTTTATTCATGTGTTCCGAAACGGATTTATCAATCGGCATTTTTTTGTTTTTGAGTATTTCAACAAACGAGCTGATAGCGATATCCTGCCACGATTCAAGTTCTTCAGGATTTGCAAGCGTAACCCTATTTCTGCCGTTCTTTTTTGATGAATACATTGCCTGATCTGTTAGCTCCATAAGCTCGTTCAGGTTGTCGGAATGTTCGCCGAAAGTTGCAACACCGATACTGGCAGTAATATGCCCGATTACATCAATATTAACATCAGCAATTGCTTTACGTATTCTCTCTGCCGCAACTAATCCGCCTTTATGCTCTACCCCCGGTAAAAGCAGATTAAATTCCTCACCGCCCATTCGGGCTGCGGTATCTATTGAACGTGCATTCGTCTTTAAAACTTCCGCTACCGATTTTATCGCAATGTCACCGCAGGAATGACCGAATTTGTCGTTTATTTGTTTTAGATGATCTAAATCAAGCCCTATTACAGTAAATTTTTGCCCCTGTCTTTGCGACCTTAGCACTTCTTTTTGTGCTTCTTCTTCAAAATACCGGCGATTATTCAATCCCGTAAGACCGTCAGTTATCGCCTGTGATTTAACCGTCTGGAATAAATTTGCTATTGTTATTGCTAATTCAATCTGTTTTGAAAACAGTTTGAGAAAATTTAGCTCTGTCTCAGTTGCTTCCGGTCTTTCAGACAGAACAATCAGTGAACCGAAATGCAAACCGTTACTCTTTAAAGGTATCAGCAAATATGACGACAGTGAAGTTGTATTACAAATCTTGCTCACACTCTTTTCCGGCAAGTCCATAAATACAATGTTCATGGCATCGTATATATCTCTACTCTGATAAATTTTGTTGTTGAGTATATGATATTCAATATCATCATCCTGAAACCAGTTCAAACGTACATCATATAAAGATCTTCCGATAATAGAAGTAATATCGTCAGCAAAATCGCATTTTGAATCGGCAAGAATTTCCAGATAAGCTCCCTTGTTGTCAATTTTTTTTTGAATAATACAGCTAAACAGATATCCTAACTCCCCTTGCAGGCTGTTAACAATTGAATCAAGAACATTCGCAAGCGGCTGTGATGAGTTCATCATTTCCCAGATATGCTGAACCGTAACCAATCTCCGATTTGCAACTTCTAATTCCGCTGTTCGCTCTTTTATCTCTGCTTCAAGCTGGATATTCTTTTCATAAACCTCCATAAAATCACGACGTGTCGTATAAATATTACTCTCCACTGCATCAAGCTGATTTTTGAAGTTATTTATCTTGTCCCAGAAACCCATTCATTTCCTCGTTCTCTTCTAATGTGTTAATTATACTACATCAAATAAAATATTACATCAATTTGTTTGGGGAAATCCGGCATTTTTCGTATTTACATTTACTTTAATTTATTTTTTGTATACTATTTATGATATACAGAGTTTGCGGAAAAATTAAAATTTTTCTCGCAAACTCACGGGAACGGTGTCGATGCAGGTTGTGTGCGTCTTGAAATTCCTCCACGCTCACCGAGTTTCGCCCTAAAGCCTATGGCTTAGCAGGCTCAATCGGTTCGCTATCCGGACTACACTTCGTTTTGTCCGTCCGGAATTTCACTATCCCACGTACAACCTACATCTCACACACCTTAAGTCGGGTTTGAAAAATCTCAAAAAATTGTCATTTTTTGGATTTTTCCGCACCCTCTACAGAAAATTAAGGAGAAACAGATGAGTAATCGAATAGGTATTGATGTAGGCGGAACAAATGTTAAAATAGCACTGGTCAACGAAAAGGGAAGTATAATATATTCCAATTCAATCCCGACCCATGCGGAAATGGGTTATGAATATACTATAAATAATATGAAAGAAGCTGTCCTGGAATTGCTAAAAGAAACAAAAACGGCCGCAAAAGATATAGAGGGAATGGGTTTTGGTTTTCCGGGACAAATTGATTGTCAAAAAGGTATTGTAAGGCTTGCGCCGAATATTCCGGGCTGGGTAGAGGTACCTATTGCGGAAATAATGGAAAAAGAATTTAAGATACCGACAAGAGTTGATAATGATGTAAGATGTGCGGCACTCGGGGAATTGAATTTTGGTGCAGGTATCGGCTGCGAGAACCTGATTTGTATAACGGTTGGAACCGGTATTGGTTCGGGTCTTATAATAAACGGAAAACTTGTAAGAGGTGCAAGTAATGCAGCGGGAGAAATCGGGCATATCAAACTTGATATTACCGGCGGTCCTTTATGCGGCTGCGGTGACAGAGGCTGTTTAGAGGCATTTGCATCAGGTCCGAGCATAGTTGCTATGGCAGAGGAATACATTAAGGGTGGTAAATCAACTAAATACAGAGAACTTGCAAACCCTGATATAACACCTTATATTGTTTCTGAAGCGGCAAAACAGGGAGATCCTGTTGCAAAACAGATTTTTACCATCATCGGAGAATATATTGGTGTAGGTTTAGCAAGTGTTGTCAATCTTCTTAATCCCGAAAAGATTATTGTAGGCGGCGGAGTTGCTGCGGCTGGCGATATCCTGATGACTCCGATAAAAGAAACTCTGGTAGAACGTGCTATGCCTATAGCTGCCTCTACCGTTCAGGTTGTTCCGGCTCAACTTGGTAATACAGCAGGTGTCATCGGGGCAAGTTTATTGATTAAATCGTAGTTTAACGGGCATTAAATATAAATGAGATTAGATAAGTTTTTAAAAGTGTCAAGATTAATTAAACGGAGAACGGTTGCTAACAGTATATCCGAACTTGGCAGGGTATATGTTAACGGAAATATCGCAAAACCTGCAAAGCAGTTGAAGATTGGCGACGTTATAATGATTGAATATGCCAACAAGACTGTTCAGGTTAAAGTACTTGAGATACCGGCGGGTAATGTTCCCGTGCAGTCTGCAGTTTCGTTGTATGAAGTAATTCAGGTTGAATAGTTCCTTTCGTTCAAAAGTAAAAGGTAAACCGGAATTTCCCCTTACTCGCAGGGGAAAGGATTAATATTCCTTTATAA
>JAJPXE010000246.1 GCA_021205645.1 Candidatus Gastranaerophilales bacterium
GTTAAAAAAGTATCTGTATACGAAGAATTTATCGAAGGAGCAAAGGACGGATTTAAAGTGTCCGTGAGTATAATTCCTTATTTATCGGCAATAATTGTTGGGATATCAATGTTTCACGCATCCGGTGCGATGGATTGCCTCGGGTCGTGTTTATCTCCGATACTTGAGCGTTTTGCGGTTCCGCCGGAGGCCCTGCCCGTTATGATAACCCGTTCTCTTTCGGGTTCTGCAACTCTGGGATTATTCAGCGATATTGTTCACAGGCTCGGGGCGAATTCTTACGCCGCTAAACTTTGTGCAGTTATTGCAGGAAGCTCCGAAACCACGTTTTATGTGCTTGCTGTTTATTTCGGAGCTGTCGGTATTAATAAATACAGATATGCACTTGTTGTCGGACTTATAGCCGATGCTATCGGTATATTTGCAGCAATCTTGGTGTGTAGGTCGGTCTTTCTTCCCAGCATTGGGTAACTTCTTCCATTCTGTCCTCGTGAACGACCGTTTTTATTAGTACGGCATAATTTATATCAACAAAATTTATTTTAGGCAGTTTTTCGACTATATATTCATTACCGCCACAATTATGACAGAAATTTGCTTCTGGTATTATTTCTCCGTTTCTGACGATTGCTTTTTGTTTAATTCCGCAGCAGGCACATCTGGTTATAAACCATTCGTTTTCTATTAATTCTCCGCAATCAGGGCAATAACTAAACTGTGTACCCGGAGATACATTTTCGTGATTACAGCTGTGATGACGCCTGAAAAAATCCATCAAAAACATAAAACACCTCTATATTCTACATACTTGTTTTAATAATAATTTTTGATAAATCAAATAATACAGCAGGAATTTTTACAAAAGTTCATATTCGCCGCCTATTTATTTACATTTTCCCTTATTTACCTTTATTTACCCCTGCGGCATAATTCTTTAATTACAATACCTACTATGAAAATATTGCTGTTCGGAGTATAATCGTAGTTGAAATAAACAAATGAGGAATAACAGATGATATTAGTCGTTGGTGCAGGGTTCTCCGGAGCTGCTATTGCTAATCTGCTTGCCGATAAATCAAATGAAAAAGTAATGATTATCGATAAGAAAAAACACGTAGGCGGAAATTGCTACGACTATAGAGATAAGAACGGAATTATGATACATGCCTACGGGTCGCATATCTTCCATACCAACTCTGAAAAAGTCTGGAATTATCTTAAAAATTTCACCGATTTTAATACCTATATGCACGAAGTCATCGGAATTTTAGACGGAATTGAAACTCATATACCATTTAATTTTAACACACTTTATGACGTGTTTCCTCAATCTTATGCCGAGCTTCTTGAGCAAAAACTGCTTGATAATTTCAATATTAATACTAAAGTTCCGATATTAGAGTTCCAGAAACAGGATGATGACGATTTAAAATACCTTGCAAATTATGTTTATGAAAAAATATTTCTGCATTATACAACGAAACAATGGGGAGTATCGCCAAAAGATGTTGATGATGCCGTAACAGCAAGAGTTCCGGTTTATTTGAGCAAAGATAACAGATATTTTCAGGATAAATATCAGGGTATTCCGCTCAACGGTTATACAAATGTCGTCAAAAACATGCTTAACCACAAAAATATTAAAGTTAAATTGAACACTGATTTTAAATCCGTTGATATGAATAAGTTTGATAAAATTTTCTTTACAGGCTCAATTGATGAATTTTTCAATTATAAATTCGGACAACTGCCTTACAGAAGTGTTAAATTCAAAATGGAAACGTATGATAAAGAATTTTATCAATCCCATGCCTGTGTTAATTATCCTTGTAACTATGATTTCACAAGAATACATGAATACAAATATTATTTAGGCGATAAATCGGCCAGAACGGTTATTGCAAAGGAGTATTCAGAGGCGTTTGAGCCGGGAAAAAATGAGCGGTATTATCCTGTTCCGAACGATAGAACATTTGAATTGTATAACAAATATCTGGAAGAAGCAAAACATTTAAAGAATGTATATTTTTTGGGCAGGCTCGGTGATTATAAATATTATAATATAGACAGTGCAATAGAGCGTGCTATTGAATTGTATGAAAGTTTACAGGGTTAGCGGGTTATGGAAAGAAAACCGTTGGTAGCAATAGTAGGTCGTCCGAATGTCGGGAAATCGACATTTGTTAACAGGCTTATCGGGAATCGTCAATCGATTGTTGATGACATGCCGGGAGTTACCCGTGACAGGATTTATTTTGATGTTGAATGGCAGCATAAACAGTTCACTGTGATAGATACCGGCGGTATTATCCCCGGAGATGATGATGAGATTATGTTATCTATATACACTCAGGCAGAAACAGCCTGTTCGGAAGCGGATAAGATTGTTTTTATCGTTGACGGTAAAGAGGGTATTAATCCTATAGATTATGATATAGCAAATATTTTAAGACAGTCGGGAAAACCTGTTTTTCTTGCTGTCAATAAGATTGATTCACACAACGCAGCATTGATGACATCGGAGTTTTATTCGCTTGCAATCGGCGAACCTGTTGCAATTTCCGCACTTCATGGCTCGGGCGGCGTGGGAGATTTGCTCGATATGATTACAGAGGATTTTATACCGGATTATAAAATTCAAGAAGAAGAAGAAAAGATTGTTAGAATAGCGATTGTCGGCAGACCGAATGCAGGAAAATCTTCTATTGTTAATTCACTGCTCGGTGAAAAACGGGTCATTGTATCTGACGTTTCCGGCACAACCAGAGACAGCATTGACAGCAAACTGGTCTATGAAAATCAGGAGTTTATAATAATAGATACGGCAGGTATCAGAAAAAAATCCAGAGTCGATTACGGGGTGGAAAAATTTGCCGTAGACAGAGCCATACGCTCCATAAGAGAATGTGATGTTACTATCCTTGTTATAGATGCAAAAGAGGGTATATCCGACCAGGATAAAAAGATTGCTTCAATAATAACCGAAGCGGGCAAGGGTATGGTTATTGCCGTCAATAAATGGGATTTGATTGAGGATAAGAACCCGAATACACTAAACAAATTTGAACAAAATCTTATTCGGGAGATACCGTTTTTGAGCTATATACCTAAAATCTACATAAGTGCCAAAACTCATCAGAGATTGAACCAAATATTCATTAAGGCAAATGAAATATATGCACAGTCGGTCAAACGTATATCGACAGGGCTTTTAAACAAAGTAATTAACGATGCTTATGTTATGAACCCTCCTCAAAGTGTGAAGAACAAACGGTTAAAAATTCTATACACTACTCAGGTTGATGTACAGCCGCCTACATTTGTTCTGTTCACGAACAACGGTACATTATTGAAAGACCATTATAAACGGTATATAGAGAACAAGCTGCGTGAGGCATTCGGGTTTTTCGGGGTACCGGTCAGGATTTCTGTGCGTGAGCGGTCTGCAAAACAGTAGAGGGGAAAATATAAAAATCCTCTCCGGAGGAGCAGAACAAAAGCATGCGAAAGCGGCATTAAAACGGTTTCGCTGTTGCACCAGCTTTGCAAGCGAAGCTCATAAGCTCATTTCTGATAGAGAGGAAAAAAGTTTTCAGATGAGGTGATAATGAGATATTTTTTTGAATGGAGTAACAATATAAGGTTCAATATCTTGACCGTTTTGCACTCTGCACACCCGCACGACATGCCCGCATTTTTACAAAAGTTAACACAATTAAAAATCATGAAAACATGCACCCGTCATGGTTTTCCATGTTTTTAACACTTCAAAACCATGCTGTACCTGCATGAATGAATGCATTAAACCCCTAAAAACCAAAAATATCAATGATTTACGTGTAGTTCGTACACTCGTAATAATCGTTTACAAAACCCTTGTAATAATCAACTTAACCCATATAATGGAATAGTAAAGGATAAAACCTTGCGGAGTGACGATTGTTGTCATCGGGATAGTTGATATTTAATAAGAATAATATATTATATAATTTTGGAGGAAATATTGTTTAGAAGTCGTGATATGGGGAGAGCAGTTGCCGTTAGAAGATGGACTACAACTGCTGTCGAATGTTATAAGAGAGGCTGTAATTGCGAAGGGTGTTTTTATAACGACTTTTTCAGCGGCTCATACCAGAAATGCCAGATGAAAGCATCGGTTCTTGAACTTGTCCGTGTTATCGGAACTCCTGATGTCGATTTACCTCAGGTAATCAGCGATTAATTAAACACTTTTAAATTTAAAAAAATTAGTGTATACTTATATATGGTACACTAACATTGGAGGCATAAATGCACATTCACGTAAACGGGAAAAACATTGAAATTACTGATGCTATAAAAGCATACGTTAAAGAAAAATTAGGCAAAGTCGCTAATCATTACGACCAGATTACTGCTATTGACGTAATCCTGACTGTGATTAAAAACCCTGCCGCTTCAGGAAAACATATCGCAGAAGTTTCCTGTAAGCTTAACGGTAAAAATATTCATGTTGAAGAATCAGCAGAATCTATGTATGCAAGCATTGATCTCGTTTCTGATAAATTGAACAGACAGGTTAAAAAATTTAAAGATAAATCTCTTTCTGCGGGCAAAGGCTCTATCAGAAATGTTATTGAAACTAAAAACGACGATGTCGAAATTGAAGAAACAGAAGAAGTTTAAAAAAATTTATAACTGCTAAACAAAAGCGGTACGATTTGTCGTACCGTTTTTGTTATATTATTCGTTAAACTGCTATTTATTATTCAAATGAGGGTGCGGAAAAATCCCAAAATTGACAAATTTTGGAGATTTTTCAAACCCGACCTAAGGTGTGTGAGATACAGGTCGTGTGCGAGATAGCATACGACCTGCATCGACACCGTTCCCGAGAGTTTGCGGAAAAATTAAAATTTTTCTCGCAAACTTAAATTAACCCGTAAAAAACTGGACTTATTTGCTGTACTTATTATATGATGTATGTTATGAAGAAGTTTATTTTGTCATTGCTAAAAATATTATGTATTCTGGGGTTTGCCGCACTGATTATATTCAAATATAATTGGATACAAATACACATTATTAACCGCTGTGAAGGCATGTTTTATGTTTATAAAGGCGACAGAGCATATCATAAATATAAACTTTCATACGCTATACAATATTATCAAAGAGGGCTCGCCCTCTATCCAAAACATTATAGTGCATGGTATAATCTCGGGAATATTTTTGTTGTTTATGAAGATTATTTTTCAGCGGTTGAAGCTTATGAAGAAGCAATTAAACATAACAAAAAATACGTTGTTGCCAGAATGAATTTAGGTATTATTCAGGCTGAAAAATTGGGGAACTTTGATGCCGCTATAGAACAATATGATGCTATAATCAATACTAAGTACCGATTATGGTTTATTCCGTTCATTTTCAGTAATAAAAAGAGTTCAAAAATCAATAAAGGTCTAGCATATTACAATCGAGGGAGGGCATACAGAGAAAAAGCCACTTATCTGCCCGATGAGCAGAGAAACCTTACTACAATGCTTTTGTTAAAATCTGCCGATTCTTACGAAAAAGCGTGTAAAATATTGAAGAAAAACTCCGATGCCAGATATAATCTTGCTCTGGTATATCATCTTCTCGGGAACTATCGTGATGCGGGCAAAAATTATTGCAAAGCCATAGAACTGGCACCGATGAACTATGAGGCACATTATAATCTTGCTATTTTGTTAAGAAGAATGAAACGGTTTAAAGCCTCTCTGGAAGAACTTGAAAAAGCCTCACTTCTTATCTCTACTTCAGGCACATCTGTTAATGCCGAGTATATTTTCGGAATACTTGCCGATGTTTCCCGCTCTTATGTTGATTATAAATATGACCCTATGTATATTAAATATTATGAAAACGATACTGATAATCAGGAAGTGACTGTCGATAAACAAAAAAAACACAGGAGAAACAAGAAAAATAAAGATGACAGTATTGACTCATATGTTGACGAAAAAGGTAAAATCAAATCAACATCAGAACTTGATAAAGGGATTATGAAGAATATGAGCAGATGTGCAGGCTATTCTTATTTTAGGAACGAAAGTAATGAATATTAGAAATTCTCTGTTGTTACACAAGGTTTTTAATACTG
>JAJPXE010000041.1 GCA_021205645.1 Candidatus Gastranaerophilales bacterium
GCTAACAAAAGCAAAAATTCAACAACCTAAAATCCTGTACGGATAGAATTTTTGCCAAAGCGTTTTTCAATATTATCTATACATTTACTCAATCTTTCATCTTTTTGGTTTTCGTAATCAAATAATGACAACTGCTCATCATTCCCGAAAGACAGATGCTCAAGAACAATGCCCGTGCTTCTGTACATCACATTTGGCTTATAGAGTTTAGCAAGCAGTTCATTGACGGATTTTTGAAGTGTAAGTTCAAAATCAACCTGTTTGTGAAGAATTTGTTTATCAAAATACGTCATAAAATCTTTTGTCTTGAGCATTACGCCGATACAGCCGCATTTTCCGTTATGAGATCGCAATCTTGCACAGGTACTGTGAAGATGTCTTGCAAGTTCTGTTTTTATAACCCTTAAATCATCGGAAAATGTTCCGTCGCATATTGTTGAAGTATCCTGTATTGATTTAGGCGGTTCATAGCGGTTATCTACCTTTGATATAACCTCCCCCAAAAGCTCGTGCCGCAGCTCAACTCCGTTGATACCGAGTTTAGATTTTATCCATTCATCTGTTTTAGAGATAAATTCATAACCTGTCAGAACACCGTATCTTCTTAAAGTCAAACTGTTAGCCTTTCCTATCCCGCAAATTTCGTCAATACCTGTTGTCTCAAGCTCGGAAAGGATTTTATGCGTTCCTATTGAGTAAATACCGCCGTATCTTTTTGCCTTATCACTTGCTAATTTTGCGAGTGTTTTTGAAACTGATATACCTATTGATACAGGTATATCAGTCTTTTGCATAATGGTTTCTCTTATCAATTTAGCGATATTGATATAGTTTCTTCCGAACAACTTTCTTGTACCCGTTAAATCGATATAAGCTTCATCAACTGAAACAACTTCGACATCTGGACTGAAATCATTCAAGCAGGACATCACTCTTTTTGAATATTCGTGGTATTTATCGTGGTTCGCGACTATATAATTAGCTTCGGGAAACTCTTTTTTTGCCATAAACATCGGCATACCCATTCTAATCCCGAGTTGTTTTGCTTCTTTTGAACGTGAAATAACACAGCCGTTTCTGCCTGAAATCACACAGGTCGGAGTATTTTTATAACCTTTATCATCTGCTTGTTCACATGATACAAAAAATGAGTCACAATCTACCAGTGCTATTATTCGTTTTTTCATAACAACATTATAGATTATGTTTGAATTTTTTCTATTATTCATTAATGGCTGTTCTTTGGGCATTTTTCACAATTTCAAGAGGTTCAATATTTTTGCATTTCAAAACAAAATCGCACAGTTCTCTGATTGCACCGTGACCTCCGTCTTTTGAAGATATGAAATCACAAATTTGTTTCACTTCGCTAACTGCATCATTCGGACAGCACGCCAGTCCGGCACATTCAAGAATACATATATCGGGCAAATCATCACCCATATAGGATACATTTTCCATTGTAAGGTTATATTTTCGGGTGATTTCTTCCAGCACGGGCAATTTATATTTTATTCCCTGATGAAGTTCGGTTATACCGAGATTTTTAGCACGGGCTTCAACTGTTCCGTTTTCCCTTGCCGTTATTATTACTGTGATTATTCCTGCTTTTTCAACACATACAATTCCCTGTCCGTCTTTAGCATTAAAAATTTTTGTTTCTTTGCCGTTTTCATCAAACACCAACCCGCCGTCGGTAAATACGCCGTCGACGTCAAATGCCATCAACTTAATTTTTGCGGCTTTTTCGTTTAATGAACCCATTATACAACCCCTGCTTTCAGGATATCGTGAATATGTACAACCCCTATCGGGCGGTTATCGTCATTAATAACAGGAAGTGCAGTAATTGAATATTTTTCCATAAGATGAAGTGCTGTTGCCGCAAAATCACTTGTTTGAACGGTTTTAGGATTTACTGTCATAACATTTTTTGCGGATAACACATTGATATCAGGATACTTTAGAACAGTTCTTCTTATATCACCGTCGGTCATCATTCCGCTTAATCGTCCTGATTTATCAATAATCAAAGCCATACCCAGTTTGTAATCGGATATAAGCCTGATTAAATCGGTAAAATTCATTTCTTCACCGGCAATCGGTAGCGTTCTGTTTTTACTCATCATCAAGTCAGCTACCCGGTATTTGATACCTTTTCCGAGTGCGCCTCCGGGATGATAGACAAGGAAATCTTCGGCGGTAAAACCTCGTTTTTCCAGCAGACAGACAGCCAGCGCATCGCCCATTGCCAGCGTTGCGGTTGTACTGGCGGTTGGAGCTTTTCCGAGAGGGCAGGCTTCTTTTTCGACTGATATATCAAGGACGACTTCACCTGATTTCGCCAGAGTGGATCCATTTCTTCCTGTCATTGAAATAATCGGAACTCCAAACCGTTTAATCAACGGCAGAAGGTTTAATAGCTCCTGTGTTTCGCCGCTGTTTGAGATAGCTATCACGACATCTTCCCGTGTTATAATACCGCTGTCGCCGTGAGTGCTTTCGGCAGGATGAAGGAAATACGACGGAGTGCCTGTCGATGTCAGTGTTGCAGCTATTTTTTTTCCGATTAATCCTGATTTACCCATGCCTGTAATTATCACACGACCTTTACAGTTATACAAAAGTTCTATTGCTTTATCAAACTCGACTCCAAGCGAATTTTTTAAGCGTAATATCGCATTTGCTTCAATATCAAAAACTTCGCATGCCAGTCTGTTCAAATTTATTGTTTTCATTTGGTACTCCTGTCTTTTATTTTTGTTACTGCATTATATACCAAAAATAGTCTAAATATATTATTTTTAAGAAATATTATCAAATTTTTATTCAAATCAGCCGATAGATTTGATTATAGAGGACATAGAATGTTACAGGTATTTACAAAAGACGTTTCGACACTGGTTCTTGACAGTGCAGCCCCTGAGAAGAATATTGAGAGTGTAGCATCGCACATAAAGTTATGCAGCTGCAAGAATATGACTATTGATATAACAAATCTGAACATACTTGATGCTTGCAGAGTTTCGGCATTATGTTCGACGATGCATTATATGAAATATCCTGACGGACAAATCAACTGGATAGTCAATTCCGAGGCGGTTGAAGCTTGTGTGTCGATGATGGGTTTAGGTAACAGCAGTTTTGGTGTAGGGGCAAATATAGGGGGATAAATGCGTATGTATGTGTGCGGTAAATATAGAGAGTAAACGGTAAATGCAGGTGTAAACGATACCCCCGCTCCCCGTAGGGTGAGAGGGTAATTAACTAATTCGCATGGCTATCACCTCACCCGCAGGGGTAAATGGGGGTAAATGGGGGTAAATGGATTGTATTCCGGAACTTGCATGACTATCACTTCACCCGAATTTGTAAGCTCACTTGCGGCAGCGGGTGTCGACTCCGTCGACATAGTCAGCCGTGCGGCAGCGGGTGCTGCTGTACAACACATTCTGCCGCAAAGCTCGCAAACAAATTCTGCCCTCTCCTGCGGAGCGGACAGTGCAACTGCTTCGCTGTTGCACACGCTGCCGCTCCGCAGGAGAGGGCGGGGTATTAATTCTTTTGCCTCGCCCAAATAATCCAAGTCGAAAAAATTTAATTTTCCGCAAACTCTAATATAATCTGAAAATATACATTATATCGGCTTTTGTTTTTGTTTGTGCTAAAATATCACTATAATATTACTAAAATAACAAAGGGAATTTCAACATGAGTGACAATGCTATAAAAGAACCTGTTTCCGCAAAAGAAACAATGCGTCAGAGAAGACTCCAAAAACTGGCTGAATTGATTGATAAAGGAATTAATCCTTATCCTTATTCTTTTAACAAAGATATTGATGCAGCACAACTTCAGGAAAAATATAAAGACCTCCCGGCAGGCGAAGAAACGGAGGATTTCTATTCAGTTGCAGGCAGAGTTATGGCTATCAGAAACACGGGTATGTTCATCGACCTAATGGATTCTTCAGGGAAAATACAGATATTTTCACACAAAGAAAACATGGATGTTGAAAAATTTAAAACCCTAAAATTAATAGATGTAGGTGATATAATGGGATTTTACGGTTCTATCAGAAGAACCCCGAGAGGTGAATTATCTATAAAGGCAAAAGAATATACAATCCTGTCGAAATCACTCCAGACACTTCCTGAAAAGTTTCACGGACTGACCGATCAGGAAACACGCTACCGCCAGAGATATGTTGATCTTATTGTTAACGAAAAAACCAGAGATACATTCAGAAAAAGAAGCTTGATTATCCAAAAAATCAGAGAATACCTGACAAACAAAGGATTTTTGGAGGTGGAAACACCAATGCTTCACACTCAGGCAAGCGGTGCAAATGCCCGACCGTTCACAACACATCACAACACACTTGATATGGATTTGACACTCAGAATAGCACCTGAACTCCACCTGAAACGGCTTATGGTAGGCGGTTTGAGTGAAAAAATATTTGAATTAAACAGATGTTTCAGAAATGAAGGACTTGATACACGCCACAATCCCGAATTTACTATGATTGAACTTTATCAATCATTTGTTGATTATAACGATATGATGGAGCTGACCGAAAACCTTGTATCTTACGTTGCGCAGGAAGTATTGGGTACAACAAAGATAACCTACGGCGAAAATGAAATTGACCTAACCCCGCCATGGGACAGAAAGACAATGCTCGGAGCTGTTAAAGATGCAACCGGTGTTGATTTTATGGAAATCTATACGGCGGAGGAAGCTGTTAAAAAAGCCCGTGAACTCCATGTGGATGTTGATGATGATATGAACTGGGGACAAGTTATTGATGCCGTATTTGAGGCAAAGGTCGAACCGGCACTTATTCAACCGTGCCATATTATAGATTATCCGAGAGAAATCTCACCGCTTGCGAAAGCTCACAGAGATAACGACAGATTGACCGAACGTTTTGAAACCCGTGTGAACGGCTGGGAAATAGCAAATGCATTTTCTGAATTATCAGACCCGATTGATCAGAGATACAGATTTGAAGCTCAAGCTATTGCAAAAGCTAACGGCGATGAGGAGGCAATGTCAATTGATGAAGATTACGTCAATGCACTGGAATATGGTCTTGCACCTACAGGCGGTATGGGAATGGGAATTGACCGGTTAGTCATGCTGCTTACTAATTCGCCGACGATACGCGACGTTATTGCTTTCCCGACTATGAGAAAATTATCTGAATAATTCACTGGTTTGTATTATAATAAAATTATTATAAAGGAGAATATATATGAGCGATATGTCAAAGATTTTAAGCTACGTACCTACGGTTATTGAATCATCCTCACGGGGTGAACGTTCTTTTGATATCTTTTCCCGACTGTTAAGAGAAAGGATAGTATTTTTAGGTACGGAAATTGATGATGATGTGGCAAACTCGATAGTCGCTCAATTATTATTGCTTGACAGCGAAAATCCGGAAAAAGATATTATGTTGTATATTAACAGCCCCGGAGGTGTGATAACAGCCGGCATGGCAATATATGACACGATGAACCTTATCAAAGCAGATGTATCAACAATATGCCTCGGTGAAGCGGCAAGTATGGGTTCATTCTTATTATCATCGGGAGCAAAAGGCAAAAGGTTGGCATTACCGAGTGCAAGGATTATGATACATCAGCCGTTAGGCGGTGCTAAAGGACAGGCAACAGATATTGAACTTGAAGCAAAAGAAATCCTCCGAATGAAAGATATGCTTATAAAAATTCTGGCAGAAAATTCCGGTCAGGACGTTAAGAAAGTCAAAGAGGACTGTGAGCGCGACTATTATATGTCTGCCGCTCAGGCAGTTGAATACGGATTGATAGATAAAGTTATCACATCGGATGAGCTGAAATAAAAATGTAAAGAATTCAAAATATTCTTTATTGCTTTCATTATACCCGTGCCGGTAATATAAGAGTGCGGCAGTGTATGTACATACACATTGATATACGGGATTATGTCAAAATTTTTAGTACTCCATAGAGGATTTCCAGTTTTTCTTTATTATTTTTAATTATATTAAATCTCTTTTCAAAATCTTTTATAATCTCATTTTTAT
>JAJPXE010000213.1 GCA_021205645.1 Candidatus Gastranaerophilales bacterium
AATATACTCTATCCATAAAATTAAAGCAAATCTTAAAAGCCTTTGTTATAACAGAGGCTCTTTTCTTGTGATATATTATTGTTAATTGAGTTTGCCGAAAATTAAAATCTTTTCGCAAACTCAATTATTAAATAAAACGAAAGGCAAAAACAGTGCTGTCAACATCAGAATTTCCCGAAAACTACACGGTAATTGATATAGAAACAACCGGACTATCGCCTGAAAAAAATAGTATCATTGAACTATCGGCGATAAAGGTGCGTAAAAATAAGATTGATGGTATGTTTACGGAGCTTGTTAAACCATCAGGCAGTATCAGCAGTTTTATTTCAAGCCTTACCGGAATAACGAACGAAATGGTTAAAAATACAGGCAAAATAGAAAATGTTCTTCCGCACTATATTGATTTTATATCCAACGATATTGTGTTAGGACATAATGTAAAATTTGATATAAGATTTATTTCAAAAAATTTAGAAAATTATTATAATAAACAGTTCAGAAATCAATCAACGGATACAATGAGGCTGTCAAGAAAGTATTGTCCAAACCTGCAAAACCATAAACTTTCTGCACTTGCGGATTACTTTAACATAGATTCAAAAGGTCACCACAGAGGATTAAAGGATTGCGAGATGACTTATTATGTTTATGAGAATATAAAACAAATAGCGGAAAATCTCTGATTTTATTTAGCAACAGCAGATCTATTTTTATATTCAATAAGACATTGAGCAAGCTGGTCAGGACAGCTTGTTCCTTTATTTCCGCATTGTATTCCGCTCAATCGTTCAATCACCTCATCAACACTCATTCCTCTTACAAGACTTCTTATGCCGGTTAAATTCCCCTGGCAGCCGCCTAAAAATTCCACATCATTAATGATATTACCGGTTATTGAAACTCCTATCATTTGTGAACATGTCCCCGATGTTCTGTATTGAAATACTTCCTCTTTGCCGTCTGTCATTTCATCTCCTTTTTTGTTCTGTTCTACAGAAAATTAAAATTTGTTGTGCTGCAGCCTTTTTGTTATTCATCAATAGAATACAACATTTTTAAAAAATTTTCATCTTTTGTTTTTGTATTAAAAGGTTTGGGGATGAATTTTTCTTTATACTTCTCAATTGCATACTGGTCGGTCATTCCGGAAATATAATCTGTCACAAGCCGTTCGATTTTATTTTTATCATCACAATGATTAGAAAGGTAATCCGTATAATATTCAAATAATGTTTTAACGACATGCATTGCCTTATTTTCTTCTGTTTTTGCGGGCGAGTTGATATAAATATTTTCAAACATCCATTTTCTGAGGATTTTAGTATATTCCCAGCATTCCTTATCCATAGAAACGCTGTCCTGACCTAAAGAATTATTAACAACCGCATAAATCATTTTTGAAAGCCGCTCAGACGGGTTTGAAGAGAAATACTCCCTGCACTCTGTTGGCAAATCATTTTCTGTTATAATCCCCGCTCTTATGGAATCTTCAATATCGTGATTTATATATGCAATCTTGTCGGCATATTGAACAATTTGTGCTTCGGGTGTTTCAGGTTTAAATCCCCAGGTATGAGTTAATATTCCGTCGATTGTATCCGTGCATAAATTCATATCTTCAAGCACCTCAACAACTCTTACACTCTGTACATTATGATGAAACCCGTCTGTAACGAGGTTATTAAGAACTGTTTCTCCGCAATGTCCGAACGGTGTGTGTCCTAAATCGTGCCCGAGAGAAATCGCTTCAACTAAATCTTCATTAAGCTCTAATGCTCTTGCCATTGTTCTTGCAATCTGGGAAACCTCCAGTGTATGGGTTAACCGAGTTCTGAAATGGTCGTCAAATGGTGATAAAAAAACCTGTGTTTTGTGTTTGAGCCTGCGAAAAGATTTTGAGTGCAGAATTCTATCCCGGTCCCTCTGGTATTCAGTACGTAAATCAGAGGGTGTTTCTTCACGTTTTCGTTTTGCATTTATACTTTTTGATGCAATATCTCTCAGGCTCTTAAGTTCTTTTTCTTCTAATTTTTCTTTGATAGACAGATTTATCATAAGTGTATTATAATCTCAACAAAATCTCATTTAACCGACCAAACAGACGAAGTTAAAGACCGATTATAAAGGCAGTGTTAAAAAAGATTAAATTTCCCCTCTGAATTCGTGGGGCAGGCGAATCGGCTCATGGGACTAGGCAAAAAACCAAAGGCATGTTATAATGTGAATATAAGTTGTTCTGCTTTTTTTAATCAGGAGTATAAAAATATATGACAAATATTATTGACGATGCGGATTTTGAGGACTTGTTAAAGCAGTATGAGTATTCATTAAAAAGGGGTGACCTTATAAAAGGTACTGTATACGGATATGATTCAGAAGGTGCAATTGTCGATATAGGCGGAAAATCAGCAGCCGTTGTTCCGGAAAAAGAAGCCTCAAATGATAACACAAAGATTGAGGAAGTGCTTGAAAAAGGAAAAGAATACGAGTTTTTAATTATTTCCGAATCTGATGATAACGGTAAATTTATTCTGTCCAGAAGAAAAGTAGATTTATTCTATGCATGGCAGGAACTCAAAAAACTTAAAGAACAAAACGAAGTTATCAAAGGTGAAATTGTTCAGGTGGTGCGCGGCGGCATCCTTGTTGATATAATAGGAGTCCGCGGCTTTGTGCCGTCCAGCCAGATACAGAATAGAACTGCTGAATATAAAGTTGGAGATAAAATAGAGGTCAAAATAATTTCTCTTGATGAGGAACACAACAACTTTGTACTTTCAAACAAGAAAATTTACAGCGATTCCGTTGAGAATGCCAAAGAAGAGATATTCAGCCAGATAGAAGTTGGTCAGGTAATAAAAGGACGTGTTGTAAGAGTGACTGATTTTGGTGCTTTTATTGATATAGGCGGCTTTGATTGCTTGCTTCCGCTTTCGCAGATTTCGTGGAAATGGGTCGAACATCCTACTGATTTGCTTAAAATCGGTGAAGAAATAGAAGTCGGAGTTTTTGATGTTGATGCGGCGAAACAGCGTATTACATTGAGCTTAAAATCAATTACGCCGGATCCGTGGGAAGCGGCAAAGGAGGTTATTCATGAGGGCGATTTCAGAGAAGGACTTATCACAAGAATAAAACCGTTCGGTGCATTTGTTGAGATATTTGACGGAGTAGAGGCATTACTTCCTCATACCGAATTGATTGAGTATCAAAACAGTAATAATGCTATTCTGGAGGTTGGTTCGAAAATAAATGTTTGCATATTGAAATTTAATCCGCAGGATAAGCGTATTTCTCTAGGGTTTAAAAAATCTGAAGAGAACTAATTTTCAAGCATGGAGAGGACCGTTTCCGTGCAGAGCCCGATAACGTTTTCAATACTTCCGTCTATATATTTAACGAATTCCGGCGGCAGTTCCTGTATTCCATATGCTCCAGCTTTATCAAAAGGTTTATACGTATCTACGTAGGTTTCTACCATTTTTTCGGTTAATTCGGCAAAATGAACCTTTGTTGTTACCGATTTTATTTTTACGGAATTCGTATATTTATCTATTATACAAATACTTGTAACGACTTGATGTTCAACATTGCTGAGCGATTTAATCATATTTATTGCATCATTGCGGTCAGCGGGTTTTGTGAGAATTTTGTTATTGAGAACAACAACGGTATCAGCTCCGATTATAACGGCATTATTTGTTATTTCATCTGCCGTTTTTTTTGCTTTGTTTAGGGCAAGTGTTTCTATTTTTTTATAGCTGAACTCTTTTGTATCAAGTGTTTCTTCGTATTTTGACGGATGAACTTCAAATACCGGAACGACATTTTTGAGCAGCTCTTTTCTTCTTGGTGAATTTGATGCTAAAATAATCCTTTTCATAAGATTATTTTAGCATGCTGAAATACATAAATTAATACATAGTATATATTTTTATTCCGTTTACCGTTATTTTATATCACGTGCGACGATATCGGTAATATCTTCTCCGCCGTAGAATACAACACTTTTTGCAAGTACCATGTCATAATTATTCTTTTTAGCGCTTTCCAGTATGTCACGTTTAAGTTTTGTTTCAATTGCGGAAAGTCTTGATTGATAATTACTGTCAATAGACTGTTTTTTGTTGTTAAATTCGGCAGCATACTTATCCTGAAGCATGACAATTTTTTGCGGGTCGGATTCTTTAGCGATTGCATTTTGGGCATCCGTTACGATTTTGTTCAGAGCTTGTATTTGAGATGTGTGTTCTTGTTTTAATGCACGAACTTCACTTGAATTATTAACAATAGCTTGAATATCTACAACCCCGATTTTATCCTGAGCAAAGCCGACCTGTGCAAACATTAATACACAGCACATAGCGGACATAATTCTAAAACATTTCATCGTATATCACCTCTTTCTGCACTAACAACTCCACTTTAACCTTATTATCTTCATAAAATAACATGCCTGAGGGCAATAAAAAGTGATAGTATAATTGTGATTAAAAAAATAAGGATAAATTTATGTCATGTAAAATTTTTTCGGGTGCAATATATAGTGTTAAAAACATGACAAAATGGAAATTCTCCGGCATGTTGTATTGCCTGCAAAATAAATCTTTCGGCGAAATCCTGTCATAATGCCTGAATAATACATTGTAAACTTTTATTACAAAAATTATAAAAGATATCAAAAAAAAATCTTCATGAATTTTGATATGATAGAATAATTATACTGCGTATTGTCAGCAGTATAGACTCGGGAAATTATAATTAGTTTAATATAAAGGATATATCACAATGAAAAAATTTATGACGAAGTTATTGTCGGTTGTACTATGTATCGCATTTACAGGCTTACAAATGTCTTTTGCGGACGTATTAACAACAGGCACATTTGCAAACAAAGACGTGCTTACGGGAGCACAAATTAAGGGGCACACAGCAGGCTTAACAAATATCACAACAAATGCTGAATTGAGTGCTGCAACATTAACTTTCAGTGCTAATACAAGAATTGACTGGAATACTTTAAACGTATATAAGAATCAGTCATTAACGTTTAATAACGGAACATATGGTGTATTAAACAATGTAGTCGGCACAAGTATTTCAAAATTCGCCGGAACGATAACCGCAACCGGTACAGGTAAGATTATTATTTCAAACCCTAACGGTATTTTATTTGAAGGCGGAAAATTTGAATCTCTCGGCGGGTTGGTATTAACCACAAAAGATTTAACAAGTATCAGTGTTGACTCAACTACTGATTTAGAAAATTTAGATTTAGACAGTGCAGCTTACGGTGAGGATTTTGCAATAGTAGCAATTACAAATTCATCTAATATAAGTGCAGCTGATATAAACATCATTTCTCAAGGAATTTATGTTGACAGTTCAACGCTGGCATCATCAAATTCAAACGGAATAGTACTTTCCACGGCAGACGGTTCTACGTTTGTTGCTTCTAATACACTGACAGCAGATGACGGAACATCAACTCAAATCAGCTTTTCAGGAAACTATTCATTATCGGTTGCGAATTCTGCAATCACAACAACAGACGGAACATTACAATTAATATCAGGAAAAGGATTGTTGATAGATGATACAACTATAGACGGCGACCTTACCGCAACATCAAGCGGATATTTATATATGACCGGTGAAAGTGCTGTCAATGGAGATGCATCATTAACATCAACCGGTAGCATTGTTGATATATACGGTACCGGTAGTAAGAATATTTCTTTTGGCGGTGATTTGACCGTAAAATCGTCTACATCAGATGTATATATAGATAATATAGATGTTGCAGGAGATATTAATGTATCCGGAATATTTTTATCTATGGGCGGACTCAATGTTAAAGGAAACGGAACATTTACGGATACAAAACAGGATGCATATGGTATTTGGCTTGAAAATAGCACTATTGGCGGATTTTTGATTATGAATGCGCCTGACGGTATTGAATTAGAATTTGTAAATGCCGGTTTTTCTTCAATTACATCAACAAACACATATATAAGATTATAT
>JAJPXE010000208.1 GCA_021205645.1 Candidatus Gastranaerophilales bacterium
CTGTAAATCTGTAACCATGCCAGTTGTCTTCAATTACTCTAACAACTGCAATAGATTTTTCTAAAGCTAAAACATCTGTTCGTGCAATATAATCATCATTGCAAGCGCCCATTTTATCAATTGTTTCATAGAATAATTGAATTGAACCTGCCTGGTATTCTTTTTCATTTAATTGTCCGAAAAATACAGCTTTTTCATAAAAATATGGTTTTACAATTTCACTGTTTCCGCTTTTCACAGCTTCAATGAATTTTCCTGCAACAGCTTCAACCGCATTAAATTCCTTAATATCATCTCTCATTTTTTAATCCTTTCATTTTTATATAAATTATGTTAAATTACTATGGGATATAATTCAAGTACGGTAATAAAGGTAACTGTAAAATGGAAGAAAAAGATTGTTTAAAAAGTGTTGAAAACTTTAACAAAACAGGATTTAATTATACAATGTCGCAAATTACAGGACGGTATAAATTAACGGTTCTTTATGCAATTTACAGACACGAAGTTATAAGATTTAATAAATTGCAGCGATATTTAAATATTCTGTCTCATAAGACTTTAAGTAACACACTAAAAGAACTTGAAAATAACAACTTAATTATAAAAAAAGATTATCGGCAAATACCGCCAAAAGTTGAATATTCCCTATCCGAAAAAGGAAAATCTTTTATTCCTGTTCTCTATGCTATGTGTGAATGGGGAGAGAAATTTCTAAAATAATAACAGTTATCTAATCTAGTGTCGCATTCTGCCGCCGGCTCCTCGCCGCCGTCAAAATGCTCACCTTTTAAAGTTGCCACTCTAAAATTTTTACTCACGCCTTCGGCTTATCGTAAAAATTTGTTCGGACAATTTTATTTTTCTAAACTGTCTTTGATTTTTGTGATAAATAAATCAACGGTTTTAGAGGGATGTTTTGCGTAAATTATTCCATAAGGAATTTTATAATCCCATTCCATTGGAATTGTTACAATAGATGGGTGAACATCTTTCCAAATGTCCAATGTTTCCATAATACAGCCCATTTGCTCGCATTCATTAAAAATACTTGTATCGTAAAAATGTGGGGAATCTAAAATTGTGATTTTGGGGTGTTTTGTGTTAATCTCATTTCTTAAACTGTTTAATACAGGCGAATCTCCTTGTTTTACGAGTATCATTGTTTCTCCGTTTAAATCATTCCAGCATAGTTTATTTTTTTTAGATAATCTATGCTTTCTTGGAACAGCAATCGCACAATTTCCTTGTTTAATTTGCAGAATATTATAATTTTCCCTCCATGTTAAAGAATCGCAAGGGCTTGCAAAACAATCAATTGTTTCTCCCAAAGAAGAAAGCATTGTTTCCATCCCCAAAGGAGTATCATCAAAAGGAACAATATGAATTGTTATTGAAGAAGTTCCATCATCTATTTTTGACCATAAATCTACTAACATTTTGCAAGGACGAAGAATAGATGTGCCGACTCTGATTACTTGTTTCTTGTTTGCCGCAATCTGTTTTGCTTTTAATACAGCTTGTTTAGAAATTTTCACAATTTTTTTTGCTTCTTTATAAATTGTGCGGCCTTGCGAAGTTAATTTTACCCCTTGATTAGTTCGTTCAATCAATTTTGCACCAATTCGACTTTCAAATTTATTTACTTGATTCATTACAGAAGCCGGAGTTGTAAATAATACTTTTGAAGCCTTTAAAAAGCTCCCTTGCTCTATAACAACAATAAAAGTATTGAGTTCTCGACTATACATATTTGTATCTCGTTTTTAGTTTTTCTAAAAACGATTTTAACATATTGATATCTTCAATGTCAATGATTTCAAGGTTAAAATATGACTACAACGGAAACTAAAAAACATGATTTATGGCAAAAATTGTTTAATATGAAAGAAAGCGAGGAAATTTTATGAAATACAGAAAACTGAGAGATTTAAAAGTAAGCCCGATTGGAACAGGCTGTATGGGGTTTTCTCACGGTTACGGCGAAGTTCCGGGCAAAGAATATACAATAAATGCAATAAGAAAAGCGCATGATTTTGGCTGCACATTTTTTGATACAGCTGAAGTATACGGCAGAGAACGATTTTACGAAGGTCATAATGAAGAACTTGTCGGCGAAGCAATTGAACCATTCAGAAAAGATATTGTACTTGCGACTAAATTACACATTGATGAAAATGCTTTAAAAACTACAAAATTATATAACGTTATAAAATCTCATCTTGAAGAATCAATGAAGAGATTAAGAACTGATTATATTGATTTATATTATCTTCATAGACTCAATGAATTTATTCCGGTAGAAGATGTCGCAGGAGTAATGGGGCAATTGATAGATGAAGGTATAATAAAAGCCTGGGGGCTGTCGCAGGTTTCCGTTGAAACACTTGATAAAGCTCATAAAGTAACACCCGTTAGCGCTATTCAAAGCCTCTATTCAATGCTTGAAAGAGATTTAGAAAAAGAAATATTCCCTTATTGTCTTAAAAACAATATTGGTGTTGTGCCGTTTTCACCTATTGCAAGCGGATTTTTATCGGGCAAAGTTACTGTTGACACAAAATTTGAGGGTGATGATGTAAGAAAGTTTGTACCCCAGTTATCAAAAGAAAATATTATTGCAAATCAGCCTGTTTTAGATATTTTAAATAAATTTTCCAAAGAGAAAAATGCAACAAATGCACAAATTTCTTTAGCGTGGATGCTGCATAAATACCCGAATGCTGTTCCAATTCCGGGCTCTAAAAATCAAGAAAGAATTTTAGAAAACCTTGGAGCATGGAATGTTGAATTAACGGAAGAAGAATTTTGTGATTTAGAAACTGCACTGAATTCCTGCAAAGTTTACGGGCATAGAGGGCATGAAGAATCGCAGCAAACATCTTTTGCTAATAATTGGCTGCAAAACAAAAAGGTTTAAAACAATGAAATATGCAACTTTGAATAACGGTGTTGTAATGCCAATGATAGGGTATGGAACTTATCAAACCCCTGCAAGGATAACTGAAAAATGTGTTTTGGAAGCAATAAATTCAGGCTATCGTTCCATAGACACAGCTCAGTGTTATGGCAATGAAAAAGAGGTTGGTATTGCTTGCCGCAAATCCGGAATTACAAGAGAAGAATTATTTATTACCACAAAACTCTGGGGTTGCAGCGGGTATCAAGATACACTTCACTCCATTGAAAGTTCTTTGAAAAATTTAGATTTAGATTATATCGATTTATTGCTTATTCATGAACCTGCAGGAGATGTTTATGAAATTTATCGTGCAATGGAAACTTTCTATAAAAATGAAAAATTGCGTGCAATTGGTGTTTCTAACTTTTTAGAAAAACGATATTTGGATTTAGTAAACCATTGCAAAATTATTCCTGCAATAAATCAGGTTGAAACACACGTATTTCGTCAGCAGAAAAAATTAAGAGATTTGGAATGCCAAATCGGGACAAAACATGAAAGTTGGTCGCCACTAGCTTGCGGTCAAAACAATATATGGAATAATTCAACATTATTGCAGATTGCTAAAAATCATAAAAAAAGTGTTTCACAAATTGCTTTGAGATTTTTGCTGCAGCAAGAAATTATTGTTATTCCAAAAAGTACAAATCCCAAGCACATGAAAGAAAATATTTCTGTTTTGGATTTCGATTTAGAAGTAGAAGAAATGCAAGCAATAAAAGAATTAGAAGTTGGACATAGCCTGTTTAACTGGTGGTAAATCTTGAAATAATTTAGAAAGGATAATAATTATGAAAAAAACAATTTTTGTGCTGGGAGCAGGCAGAGGCTGCGGAAACAGCGTTGCTAAAAAATTTGCCGAAAATGATTTTAGGGTTGTGCTAATGTCAAGAAATGAGAATCATTTGGCTGAATACGAAAAAGAATTTACGGAAAAAGGAATTGAAGTATATACAAAAGTCTTTGACGCTTCAAATCTTAATTCAATAACAAAATCTTTAAATGAATTAAAAGAAAAATTCGGAGTACCGGACGTTCTATTTTACAATGTCGGAATTACAAGTATTGATAGTGAAATAAAAGAAAAAAAAGATGCAAATCTCTTATTAAATCGATATAAAGTTGATGTAACAGGTGCATATCATAGTATACAACAGATTCTTGATGAAGAATTTAAGAAAAAGAACGGTGCTATTCTTGTTACAGGCGGCGGACTTGCATTGAATCCTATGTATGATTATCTTCCCTTATCAATGGATAAAGCCGCCCTTAGAGCTATGTGTATAGCCTTGCATAATGAATTAAAGAAACAAAATGTTTTTGTCGGAGTAGTAACCGTAACCGGAGCAATAATACCGGATGATCCTGATAATCTTACAAAGTTGGCTAATGCTTTTTGGAAACTTTATACAGAGCGCAAAGATTGTGAAATTATACACTAGTCTTTAAAAAGGAATTAGAATGGAAAACTCTGTGCCAACAAAAACAATAAATCCATGGCTAATGATTATCCCGCCTATATTGGCTTCATTTATGTGTATTTTAGATACAACAATCGGTAATGTTGCCCTGCCTCATATGGCAGGCGCATTATCTGCGACCAGAGATGAATCTATGTGGATTTTAACCAGTTATCTTGTAGCCTCAGGTGTAATTATGCCTGCTGTTGATTGGTTAAGCAAAATTTTTGGACGAAAACTTTATTATATAATCAGCATTAGCGTTTTTGTTCTGGCTTCAATATTATGCGGCATGGCAAAAAGCCTTGGATTTATGGTATTTGCAAGGGTTTTGCAAGGGTTAGGCGGCGGCGGAATAGTGCCTATTGCCAATGCGATTATTTTTGAAGGTTTTGCCCCTAAAGAAAGAGGACGAGCTTTATCTATCTTTGGTATCGGCGTAGTTTTAGCCCCGATTATAGGACCTGTTATCGGCGGATGGATTACTGATAATTGGACATGGCCATGGATATTTTTTATAAACATACCTTTTGGAATTTTATCGGTATTTTTGGCTTTTAATTTAATAGAAGATCCGCCGTTTCTAAAACGAACAGATAAAATTGCTATTGATTTTAAAGGATTTTGTTTTTTGATTATCTGGTTAGCTTGTTTTCAAACAGTACTTGATAAAGGAAATAATGCAGGTTGGTTTGATTCAGCCTGGATATGTTGGACATTTGCAATTTCTGTTATTAGCTGCATTTTATTTTTTTATTTTCAATTTACAACAAAAGATTCATTATTGGATTTATCTGTATTTAAGGATAGAAACTATACAATAGGAATTATAATTCAAGTTATAGGACAAGCTGTTTTATATTCATCATTAGCCATATTACCGCAATTTTTACAGAATATGCTTGGCTATAGTGCATATTTAAGCGGTGTTACAATAATGACACGCGGAATGGGAAGTGTCATTGCACTTATAATAACAGGTACTTGTTCTAACTTGATTGATAATAGAATTTTTACAGGGTTAGGACTTTTAATGATGGGTGTATCGGGAATATTATTCGGAAATTTGAATATGCAGATTTCACCTGATAGTATATTGTTACCAAATGTAATTTTAGGTGTTGGAGTAGGGTTTACGCTTATTCCTATTATGTCCGTTACCATTATGACACTGCAAAAAACACAAATGACAAATGCAAGCGCAATTCAAAATCTCCTAAAAAATGTTGCAGGTGCTGTTGGAACATCTTTAGTATCAACATTAGTTACCAGATACAGCCAGGTTCATCAATATATGCTGGTTGCAAATTTAACCCCTTTAAATCCAAATTATACAACCAGACTAAATCATCTTATGACAACTTTTTCAGGTTATTCTCATGACGTTGCACAAAAAATGGCAGAAGGATATCTTTATAAAGAATTAGTAACGCAATCCACACTTTTTGGCTATATCGATGCCTTTAGAGTTTTTGGAATTGTTTGCTTTTTTATTATACCGCTGCTGCTTTTATTTAGAAAGCAATCAAAAACTTAATTTTTTGGTAAATTTATTTTATCTCTCAAATTTGTTGACAATTTACACTATGTAA
>JAJPXE010000193.1 GCA_021205645.1 Candidatus Gastranaerophilales bacterium
ACCTTGATAATCTATAATATAATTGTAGAATATTGTAGGGGGAGTAAATCATGTCTAATCCTTTTAAGCAAGATGATAATATTGATAATCAGGAAAATATAGAAAATAATCATGAAGAAAATTCTGACGGGACACAAAATGAAACGGAAGAGTCTGAGCTTGATTTGCAAAAAAAATATGAAGAATTGAACAATCAATACATTCGTCTGGCGGCGGATTTTGACAATTACCGGAAGCGTCAGGCGCAGGAAAGAGAAAGTCTTTTAAAATACGGGGCTGAAAGTACGTTGAAGAAAATAATTGAGGTTCTGGATAATTTTGAACGCGGCGAAAAAGCCAACGAAACAGTTGAGGATTGCGAAAAGGTTAAGGAAAGTTTCAATCTTGTCCATAAGCAATTAATTGATGTATTATCAAAAGCGGGGTTAGAACTTATTGAAGCGGAAGGGCGGGAATTTGACCCGAATTATCATGAGGCTGTTATGCAGACACCGACAAGCGAATATCCTGAACACACCATAATTGCGGAGCTGCAAAAAGGATATAAAATGGGTGACAGGGTGCTTAGACCGGCACTGGTTAATGTCGCAACGGCAGAATAGATTTAAGAGAATAAGATGACGGATTATTATGAAATATTAGGTGTATCGAAAGATGCGACAAAAGATGAGATAAAAAGTGCATTCAGAAAAATGGCACGGAAGCTTCATCCTGATGTAAATAAAGAGCCGGATGCGGAAGCAAAATTTAAGGAACTGGGCAAAGCTTATGAAACGCTCATGGACGATAATAAACGTTCAACCTACGACAGGTTTGGCGAAGAGGGCTTGAATAATGCCGGTTTCACCTCACAGGGTCCGTTTGCTGACGGGTTCGGGGATTTGAACGAGATATTTGAAACATTCTTTGAAGGGTTTGGATTCGGTTCCTCAAGACGCGTTAACCCTAATGCACCGCAAAGGGGCGAAGATTTAAGACTTGATGTTGAAATAGAGTTTGAGCAAGCAGTATTCGGAGTTGAGCTTGAGAAGAAAATTGATTATCTTGAGCACTGCGGCACCTGCGGCGGAAGCGGCGCAAAAGCGGGAACAAAACCGGTAGTTTGTCCTGCCTGCGGGGGCAGGGGACAGGTTCAGCACTCAACAAGAACAATACTCGGAAATATTTCTCAAGTTATCACATGCCCGAAATGTAACGGTACCGGCAGAGTGATTGCTGAACCATGTCCTGATTGCGGCGGGAGCGGAAGGAAAGAAACCGAAAAAACTATTAATGTAAAAATTCCGCAGGGTGTGGATAACGGCTCTAAAATGAGATTATCACACGAAGGAAATGCAGGCATCAACGGCGGGCCGGCAGGAGATTTGTTTATAGTAATCCATGTAAAACCGTCTGAATATTACCACAGAGAAGAAATGAATGTTTATACCGAATGCGTGATTACTCCTGCACAAGCAGCTCTCGGTGATATTATCGGGATAAAAACTCTTAACGGACAAAGAGAAATTTCTGTTCCTCCGGGATTGCAAAGCGGGGATAAGATTAAAATTAAAAGTGCGGGCATCCCGAGCATTGCCAATCCTTCACTAAGGGGCGACCATATCGTCATTGTATCCGTTAAAACACCGACTCACCTTTCCAATGAAGAAAAAAGCCTTTATGAAAAATTGTACGAAATTCAAACAGGAAAGAAAAAAGAAAAACAATCTGTTAAAGAAAAGATAAAAGGAGCCTTTAAATGATAAAAAGACTTTTAGGACTGTTTCTGGGGCTTGCTCTTACCGTAACGACTGTTTTTGCGGCAAAACTTCCGCCCGATGTTCAGAGCTATCTTAAAAAGAATATTCCCAATATTGATATTCGTTTTGACGGGGTAATTATTCTGCCTGACGGAACACTTTATCTGCCGCTTTATCCGGCATCATTTAAAAAACCTGAAAAATTGGATATATCTGAAACTTTTCCGGCAGGTGTTTCACTCAATAAAAAACCGGAAGTCATAATCTTCAATAATGATTTTGTTCTTTTAAAAGTTCTGGTTAATTCTGACGGCAAAAAAACCGTTAAACGATTTGATAAGCCGCCTATTCCGGTCAAAACCGGTATTCTTCCTCAGGATATGCTTGTTCCAAACGGATTAATCATACCCGAAAACATTAAGGGAATTATCGGCAATCTTGATATACAATTATCACCCGAACAGGATATAAAAGTCATGCCTGATATGGTTATGAGTGCAAGAATTCACGAGGCGAACAGCATAACGGGAAATTCATACGGGGTTTCTTCCGTTTCTGAATTTAAAGACAAAAGCCTGTATATGGTGAGTGCCTACTCTAAAAATATCTCCGTAATAGACGGCGAAACTCTAAGAGCGGAATATGCACTCGCACAGGTTTCCACCCCTGTTGATGCAAAACTCACAAAAGATAACAAATTCTTAATTGTAACCGCTTATGACAGTACTCTGGTTAATATTATCTCTATCGCTGATGACAAAATGATAAAGCAGCTTGATATGACTGCCCGGGGCGGCGAAATCGTTATGGACTATGAAAAAAATAAAGCCTATATTGCAGCACCCGAAGTCTCTTGTATTTTCGTTCTGGATATTGATAACATGACTTTGACACAGCGGATAAAAGTTAACGGCAGATGTGAAAAACTCGCTCTGAGCGGAAATTATCTGTTGTATGTCGATAAATTAAGCGATAATGTCTGGTCTATGGAAATCGATAATAATTATAACCTGAAAAATTTAGGAAAATTCCCTAATATTTCAAAAGTTATTTTCAAAGACGGAATAGTATTTCTTTCAAGCCGCACAAAAAACAGAATTGCAATTATTAACTACAATTCCGGACAATTATTAAGTGAGTTTGAAACGGTAGAAAAACCTGTTGATATGATTATGCACAATCAGTTTTTATATGTTCTCGGAGCAAAAAATAACGATATTCAGATTATTAATACTCATGAAGTTGAGCCGGTCGGTATGATAAAAATCGGCGGGGACGGATTTTCTACAAAATTCTGTGCTATTCCGGATACCTCTCTTGTGATTGTTACGGATACAAAGCTCGGACGCTATACTATTGTCGATTTGGGAGTAAATAAAGTGGTTAAAACAAACGGTACGGATTTACCCGTAAATAACGTTATTGTCGGAAAGAAAATAAAGAAAATAAATTGATATGAATATTGTCACTTTTGAGAATACTTTAGCGGAATTAGAAAAAACACAAAAAGATTTTTGGAATATATCCCGTCAAACCGGTAATTTTTTGAGTATGCTTATTAAAATGAATAACTCACAAAAAGTATTGGAAATCGGCACATCAAACGGATATTCCGGATTATGGATATTGAGTGCACTGGAGTATACGGGCGGAAATCTTACAACGATTGAATATTATGACAAACGCCGGAGCATTGCAATAGAAAACTTTAACAAATGCGGATTCGAAAGTAATTATACGACACTTCAAGGACAGGCATGTGATATTCTTGAAACTTTCAGTCCTGATAAAATGTTCGATTTTGTTTTTATTGATGCAAACAAACGGGAGTACGTAAAGAATTTTGAGCTTATAAAACCTCATCTGGCAGAACATGCTATTATTGCCGCTGATAACATTAATTCACACCGTGAAAAAGTTCAGACTTTTCTTGATGTAATATATTCGGATAAGGATTTTCAGACTGAAATTCTGGATTTGCCTGCCGGCTTATCTGTTTCGTATAAAATCAGTTAGGAGTTTGCGGAAAATTAAAATTTTTCCTCACTCTCTTAGCTCAATATTATCCAGAAAATACGTTTGACTATCAGTGATAAATATATTGCAATTACGCTGAAAATAATATCGTAAATAAACTTAAACCCGCTCATTGAATACAGCAGGTTTTTAATCATTAACCCGTTTTCGTGTTTCAGGCATGCTATAATCAGCAGTACAAGAGCTCCGATAATATTTATAATAACGACTCCGGCTATAACTGATTTTAATATGTTCGTGAAATTATATTTCCGGTTAAGAATAGAGCCTGCAAAGAACAATGCCGGCAGATAGGCAAGAATATATCCCACACCGTACTGAAATATATATCTCCAGCCGCCGCCCATTGCAAATATCGGATATTGCGTAAATCCAAGTATCATGTATATTAGTACGGTTACTATTGAATATTTTCGGTCTAACAAGCCGAGTATAAAAAATATCACAGGCACCTGCGGAATGTATTTTACGGTTTTTATAAATCCTGACAAGTTTATACCCTCATCAGTGATATAATTTCCCCAGTGCGGTATTATATCAATCGGAATATAAAAATGAGTGAAATGCAGCTCCGTAAATGTTGCCATGATTATTAAAAGCACGGATAAAGCTATTAAAATAAGAGTGCCTAATCTGAACTTAACAGGCTCTCCTTTATATCTGAAATAATTTAATTGTTCTTCTAATCTTTTTGTCATTTTATCTGAATTTTTTTCTCAAGGTTTTTAACATTTTTGTAGAACATTTCCTTATATTCTTCCGAAAATATATTTTCCGTCCACATAATCAAAGCATCTTCATTGTTATCCTGATAATACCCTTTTCTTGTTCCGAGTGACTTAAATCCGTATTTTTCGTAGAGCTTAATAGCCGGAATATTGCTAACCCTGACTTCAAGAGTGATATATTTAATATAATTATTATAACAATCCTCTAATAATTTTACAATAAGACATTCAGCAATATGTTGTCTTTGTCTGTTTTTGCAAACGGCAATAGTTGTGATATGAGCTTCATCTACAATATGCCACGAACCTGCATATCCTGCAATTTCTCCTGTCGGAATTCTTGCGGCATAATATTTTGCGATTTTGTTATCAAGTTCGGTATAAAAAGCCTCTTTTGACCAGTGATGCCTGCCGTAAGCATCCGATGCTATCTCTGCAACCTGTGAGATATCTTCTTTTTGAATAGGATTTATGTATATTTCATTAAAACTCATTTGATTATTCAACTTCCGGCTCCTCTCCGGGTTCATAAATTCTCTCGCCGTCCTCCAGCATTATCATTATTGTTAACGCTAACTGGTGTTTATAACCTTTGAGGGCATTTTCACGGGTTTTAGCACAGAATACAAAGTTTGGGAACTCTTTAATCTCGACATAATAATACAGTTCATGATTAAAATCCAAATCAGTGCCTTCTATCAGTGTCCAGTTCAAGTTTATATAGTAATTGAGGTCTTTATCAGTCATCCAGCGAGTTTCCTCTAAGTGGTTGTTTCAGCATCAGCCCTTCGCCGCCGATTACGTTTGCCTGTTTGCCTTCTATATACAAATATATAGGCTTTGTCGTGTTTTTGTTTACGGTTTTTATGAGTTGATACATCCTTTTATACAGACTGTCGCCGCCACCGCCAAATTCAAAATCGGACGACAGATTTATTATAATCCTGTTTTGCATTTCTCTTACGGAAAGCAGTTTTGTACTTGAAGGAATTTCAGAATAAATATTATTTATTTTCTCTGATTTATTAGGACCCCTCAGAAGATTTATAACAGCAAATTCCACATCGGAAACTTTTACCCAATCCTGTTTTAACCGCTGCACCGCAACATATACGTCCTGTCCGCCTGTTGATTTTGTAAAAAATATTTCAACATATTTTTCCTGTTTTTCCGGCTCGTTTAATTCCGGTAATATTTCTGAATAATCTTCTTTTACGGAGCGTTCGGTTACTTCTATTTTCTTTTCCCAAAACGGAAGATTAAAATTTATATTTTGCAGCGGATTAAAATCCTTAAAAAATGTCATCTTTACGTAAATAACTGCCGCCGCAATTAAAACTATTATGCCTATAATATTCGTGTTATCTTTTCTTTTCTTTTTTCTGCCCATTTTTATGCCTTTTTTATAACAACAGTGCCGTTTATATGTATTTTTTTATCTGTAATTTTTACATTTTTAACCGCCATTATGGTAGAAGTTTGTTCAAATATATGCAG
>JAJPXE010000025.1 GCA_021205645.1 Candidatus Gastranaerophilales bacterium
AACCACAAGATATAGTATAATAAGGACACCGAAAAAGAAAGAAGGTGATGGAATGAATGGGTTGACTGTAAAACAGCGGCGCTTTGCTGATGAATACCTGATTGATTGTAACGCCACACAAGCGGCAATTCGTGCGGGTTATTCAAAGAAAACCGCAAATGAACAGGCCGTTAGATTGCTGGGCAAACGGAAGATTTCAGCTTACATTGAAGAACAGCTTGAGCAGCTTCACAATGAGCAAATCGCGGATGTGCAAGAAATTCTTGAATATCTCACTTCTGTAATGAGAGGGGAAGAAACAGAACAGGTTTTACGGTTGGTTGGTGATGGCGTTCAGGAGATCACTGATATTGATGTTTCGGCAAAAGACCGGATCAAGGCGGCTGAATTGATCGGTAAGCGATACGGAATTTTTAGAAAAGATTTGAGTATAGAGATTGATCCGGTGGTAATCGTGAACGATCTGAGGGAATAAAGAAAGGACGGTAAAAATATGGACTACATGGATGCTGAATTGAAAGAAGCGTTAGAGCGGATTGATTTTGAAAAGCGATTATCTGAAAATAGTATGTTTGTGGTTATGACGAGAGAAGAATTTGAAAGATACCGGGAAGAACACGGTCAGAGGTGTTTTGAAAATACTGTTTCAGAACGCTATTTTTCCAAAGGTGAGATAGCCATGTATAACGGACGAAATTATATTTCTCTTGTTGATGATAACGGTGTTTATCCAAATCTAGGAAGCACTTTAGGACGCTGGAAAATGGTATGTATAAAAAGATAAGGGGTGAAGGTTATGGAAAAATCATATGAAACATATGCAAATAAGTTTAAGACACTGATTAGCGAGTTTGAAGAGGAAACAAAAAAGATTGAAAACACAGCGAATCAGATTGCGATTGACCGGCGTTTTACTGATTTTGGCAGACAGGAACATATCACAGGATTGAAAGCCGATCTTGAAAAACTTCGCGTGGAGTATACGGATATTTTACGGGGGTTGGTAAAGCAGTTTTGTGAAGAATATGCCGTTTCGTTTTCTGAGGATGGCGCGGATCACGGAACGGACATTGCAAACGCTTTGAAAGTTATTGAGATGTGCGGGGCAAACATCACGCCGGACTTGTTCCGGTCGGTCGTTGATCCGCTGAAAGGCTCATATAAGGCTTTAAAGGTTATTAGTGATGTCCTTACTATCCGTTGGGAAAACCAGCCGTTAGACGATAAATATGACAAGGAAATCAGGGGGATTATTCTTGACTATATGGGTTCTGATGTTGAAGTGAATTCGTATGTGGAATACCTGAATGATGTTAAGGCGGTTACAGATTACCCGGTGTTGCTTGATTATCAGCTTGTAAATGTGGGCGTAAATGGTGCGTCACGCTTTGAAGTAAGGAATCAGACCCGTTATTCTGTTTGTGTTCTTCCAGATGAAATAATTCGGATGGGTAGGATGTATGAAGAACTTACGCTGAAATGCCCACTTTTGTTTAAAAATCAGGTGACATCATGAACGGAAATATAGAAGTTATCAATGAAAATCTTTGGGCGGTCAATCCCTATCATGTGAGTGCTGGGTGGATAAAAGAAGTGTCATTTCCACCGAATCAGAGCGAGGAACCGGAAAAAGCTACGCTATTTACATCAAAAACGGGAATTTTTATTTTAAATACAGCCATACCAGACTACAAAGGTGTGAGAAAGCTGGTAATCATGATAATGAATTATTCGGACGATAAGTTAAAATTATTCATGGAAAAATTACGGGAATCAGAACCCCGTGCTGAATGTGATGATTTCCTTTTGAAATTGATGGAATCGGAGCAGGAAAGGCGGCGAAAGCAATTTTATGTGTCGCGTCTTATGCTCATGCGGCGGCTACTGGTACAGAAGCTACAGCAACCGCGGCGGCTACAGCAGCACAATATGGGTTCAATACCGCTTTACTTTCATGTCCTTTGACTTGGATCATTGTACTGATTATTGCTTTAGTAGCTGCGATTTATGCGGTGTGTAGTGCAATCGCGCAAATGACGGGGGTGGCCAATTCCGGTTTTGGGGTGATTACGGGCGGTATATCTGTAGTAATCGCGTTCTTCCAGAATTTGGGATTATCGGTTGCCAATATCACGCTTGGAATTTGGAGCGCGATAGGCGCGTTATGTACTAATATGATGGCCGCTTTCAGCAATGCGATCAGCTCCATCCAGTCTTGGTTTTACGATCTCTTATCAACGGCTATGTCGGTCATTGCCGGTATCGCGTCCGCGCTGAATAGCTTACCATTCGTGGAATTCGATTATTCCGGTATCACAGCGGCGGCGGATGATTACGCGGCGAAATCGGCAGCGGCGGCAAGCAATAAGCAGGAATACACATCCGTCAGTGATGCGTTTTCTTCCGGCGCTGGAACATTTGACACATTTCAATCCGGCTGGGCGTCAAAAGCCTTTTCATCCGGTGTATCTTGGGGCGATGGCGTTGTGGACTCCATTTCCAGCGCTCTTGACCCGACAAACTTATTTAGTACATCAGACATACCAACCGCGACAGATTACGCATATAGCGGCGGAAATTATGATCTTGGTGAAATTCCGGAAGGGGTTGACGATATTGCAGGCAACACGGGCAGTATTGCCGATTCTATGGATATCACACAAGACGAATTGAAATATATGCGTGATATCGCAGAACAGGAAGCGATCAACAGATATACAAACATTGACCTCACAGTAGATCAGTCCGGTATGCAAAATTATGTTTCTAATGGGATGGATTTGGACGGCGTGATAACAAAATTGACCGATCAGATCAGAGAAGCGCAGGAAATCGCAGCGGAGGGAATTCATGACTAAAGAAGATGGAAGCGCTTGAATGATAAAGACTTGGGTTAATCCGTTTGAAGGGGTTGCCTATAGACCAGGCAATCCCCGTTTCGCTATCGAGGTGACACATGGAGAACGAGGAAATAATCCGTCAAATTAAAAACGGGGAAAATGTAAAAGACAACATGGAATTACTTTATGTGCAAAATCGCGGATTTATATTCGAAATGGCGAAAAAGTTTTTTCTTGAAGCTGAGAAAGATGATTTAATGCAGGAAGGATATCTTGCTTTGGTGAAAGCGGTGGACGGGTTTGACGTTAATCGTGGGTGCTTATTTCTGTCGTATTACGGATATTATCTTGAGCATCAATTTCGAGAATATGTTGCCAACACACAAAAGACGATACGTCTTCCTATGTGGTTGATCCCTTTAATAAAAAAGTATAAATATTTAATCGATGAGTATGAGCAAAGAGGGGAAGAAATAACGGATTCTGAAATATGTGAGAAACTGGAAATTTCAAGAGAACAGTTGAAAAATTTGAGACAGGCTTTGAACAAATTAAACTGTTTCGATATTGATGGTATTATACCAGGGACAGAATCATTGACGATAAGTCAATTGGTCGCAGCGCCGCAGGATGTAGAAAATGATGTTATTGATAACATCGTCAAAGAAAGAATTTGGGGTATTGTGGGCGGATTACGTGAAAATCACGCATATGTTATTTCAGAAAAATACAGAAATTCAAAAACATTGGTAGATATCGGTGAGAGCCTTGGAGTATCGAAACAGAGGGTTAAGCAAATAGAAAAGCGCTCTTTAGAGATATTGCGAAAGGATCAGGAACTTCAAGAGCTGGCAGGATGCGCGGTTGATCAAATTGAGAGTAAAGCATATAGGGGAAATCTCACCAACTTTAAAAAGTATGGTGGTTCAATGGTTGAACACTTAGCCATTAATCATTTAGAGCAAGAGCAGAATGCGAAAAATATTGAATATTGAGAAAGGTGTAAGGATATGAAAAGATTATATGAATTTGTGTTTGAATATGCGGATGCTATGATTAAGTGTCGTAGTTCACAAAAACAGATAGCGAAAATGATACTTGACCCGGCGATAAAACTGATAAGTGTAACACCTATTGATAAGCGAGGGAAAAGAAAATAATGGCGAAAATGGGAAAATTAAAGATTAGTAACGATTTGAAGAAACTTCAAAAGAAATTGAATAAACTTCAAAGTTCGGACATGGACGCTTTTATTGATGAATGTGCAAAAGAACTCGCCGCTCGTTTGCTTGCAAAGGTTATCAAAAGGACACCGGTAGGCGATTACTCGGAAGAGGTTGAAGTTGTCGCAAAAAAGGATTCAAAGAATCATAAAAAAGGCGATATTTATACCAAAAGAGTAAATAAAACGGGGAAAATGGGCGGTACACTCCGCCGCGGCTGGACATCGGAAACACATGAAGATGCAGAGGGTGGAAGTGGAAAAGGCATGGACGCAACCGCTTACGTTGAATCTCTGACGATCAATCACGTTGGAAATATGCTCTATGTGGATATCATCAATCCGGTGGAATATGCGTCTTATGTGGAATACGGGCATAGACAGCAGCCAGGGCGGTATGTACCGGCGATTGGCAAGCAATTAAAGAATGGTTGGGTTCCCGGTCACTTTATGCTTACGATCTCAGAACGGGAAATTCAGGATATTGCTCCAAAGCTGCTTGAATCAAAAATAAACAAATTTTTGAAAGAAAATATGAAATGATGTACCCCCGGCGAAATATCCGGGGATTTTCTTTTACCCTTGATTATTGGTAACGAATACTTTATAATAAATTCAGAGGTTGAACAAAGTTCAAGAGGGGTGATACAGCATGGAGGAAAGAAAAGTAAAAGTGATTTATGGTAAAGCTGGGGGAAATGCAAGCCGGAATTCATATACTTGCAAAGTTTCGGTTCCTAAAACGTGGCTTGACCGGATGGGCGTTACTTTGGAGAATAGGGAAATAACGCTTTCCTTTGACGAAAAGCGGATCATTCTTGAACGCGCGGACGGGCAACCAATGCAAAAAGTAACGCTTGCCAGTAAAAAGGACATCGGGCGCTTTGCGCTGGTATGGCGGGAAATGTATAAAAATCATGCGGTCATTCCAGGCAACTTTTTTGAAGAATCAATATTTGTTGGTGAGGGACTTTCAAATTTGGGGTTTATTATGGATTGTGGGGAATCTGTAAATGGGTTATTTCCGGATTTGGATATTTTCAGGGACAATGAGACATGGAAGCGGGTTACAGATCAGCTTGATATACAGACTTTGGGGAACGCGATTTTTTCACAATGGCGCTACTGGAATCATTGGTCTATGTCGGCTATGGAAGAAAAAGACTTTGAATGGTTTGCGATTGCTTTTTCCAGGCTTGCAGAATTAAGCGTGTGATAATAATATCATTTTTGAAAAATTAATTTCAAAAGGGCATTTTCACGCGGTTTTCCCTGATACGGATAAAATATCATAGAAGAACAGAAAAAGGCTATATGAGCGTTATATGAAGCCATGACGATAATTTAATCTGGTACACCAAAGACCAGAAGGGACGGCAAGCAGAAATTTCCGAACGAACAGAAACCGCTTTGTCAACGGTGCTGATTTCTTTAAGATAACGCCCGACGAATTTCGTCAGGCGATAGGAAACACGGAACAATTCAATGAGTCGAAAAAGTTATGATAACTTTGAACATTACACGCATATGACACAAACGGTTAAAAAACCTTGATTTTCAGGGATTCGGGGTTATGCAAGCGATAATCGACCGAAAAAGAAATGGCTTAAATGCCCGGGAATCCTTGAAAATAAAGGCTTTCCGGGCTTTTTCTATGCCCGAAAAAAGTTTGTCGGCGCTGTCCTGATTTGTCCTAATCTGATATCGTTTGTCCTGAAAATGGTAATAGGGTAATAGTGGTAATAGGGTAATAGATTAACCATAGGGTAATAGGGGTAATAGGGGGGTAATAGGGTTAAATAAAAATTTAAATGCAACAGGGGGTGTTGCATTTACATCTTGATTCGATAAGGAACCATAGAGGTGCAGTTACATCTTT
>JAJPXE010000128.1:0-2680 GCA_021205645.1 Candidatus Gastranaerophilales bacterium
AAAATTATTTTGTGTTTGTATTTCAGTTAGGTTATTATTTATTTTAAATATAGTTTCATCTTTTAATATTTTTTTCAAAACATCAAATATTAAATTACATCTTTCCCTTAAGTTTTTAAGCTCAATTTGTATATCATCATATCCGGAATTATTTAATTCTGTAACTGAAGTCAATTCTTCTATTCTTTCAGAGAAATTCTCAAGCTGTGACGAATGCTCAACATTTTGTATGCTCGAAGAATGGTTTGCATAATCTGTTTCTATGAGGTATTCGGATACATTACCGAGCATTGAAATTATTTCATTATATATATTTTTTCTGAATTGGTATTTCACATTGTCTAATTTATCTTTATTTTTGGAAGTTTGCAGTATATATGAATATTCATCAACTATCCTATTGATATTATTTTCAAGAGAGTGCTTTAAATCTCCAATAGCAGGCAAGTCTTTTAGTTTTGCAAAACTTTCCAGTTTTTTGAATACATCAAGCTCTTCAATCAGTTGGGTCAGTTGGTCTATTCTTTGTTCGGTATTAGCATTAAGATTATATATACCGTTTTTTAACATTTCTATATCTTTATCAAATGTTTTTGATGTTTCCACTGAAGAATTATATCCGTCATTTTTTGACACACTGTCCTGTATTCTGGAGAAAAGGTCAATCACACTTCTTTTTAAATTATCTGTAGTTTTTTCGATAGTTGTGCCGAGCACAGTCATATCATCCGAAAGATGTTGAACGGCATCGGCTGAAACTGCTTTAACGGAACATTCAAGATATTCTACGCATTCTTTAATGTTATTATTAATGTCTGCGACATCCTCTCTAACGGCTTCTGTTGATGATATGCCCTGAGCATACAGTGTATCATAAGCTTCTTTCATTTTTTGTGACAAAATTTTTTCCAATTGATTTGTTGAATTCATGACTACCTGTTGATCGATTCCCGCATTATTGGTCAGTATTTCCAGTCTGTTGACTTTTTCGGAAAGTTTGGATAATAATACTTTTAGTCCATCGCAAATGGTTTCATCAATATTTGTATTCATTCTCGACAGTTCTTTACGTACTTCCAGTATATTTGTCTGCAATATTGTATATTCATCAGACGGCTTATTATTAGAGCCGATATTATCAATATTTGTAACTATATTATCTAAAGTCTGTATTATTGTGTAAAATTGATTGTTACAATTTTCACCACTCATCATGTTATTTTTAACTTCACTGATAAGCTCTTTTATCTCTGCCAAATTACCATTAATACTTTCGAAATTGCCTAATTCTGCCATTTTAGTCATATCCCATACACCAGTTAATTACTACGTACCTGTATTTTACCATATAATTTATTTTTTGCAGAGTATTAAGAGTCGTTTACAATTTGAGTTTGCGGAAAAATAAAAAATTTCCGCCCGAATAATTCGGGCGAGTAATATTTTTACTCTTTCGTTCTATCCGGACGAGCTCTATTGCCCTCTCCGGAGGGAGAGGGCAGGAAGACTTGCGATGCAGCGATTTAGTCTTGCGGGTGAGGTGATAGCCTCGCAAATTCCGGAATATAATTCATTTACCCCTTTGGGTGAGGTGATAGCCATACAAATATAAACATGCTAAAATACACCTATGAATGCAGCGCTTAAAGATAAAAATTTATTCTATATCGGCGGAATTGTCAGAGATGAACTGCTCGGAATTGAAAGTTTCGATACCGATATAACCTATCAGGGGAATGTTATCGAATTTTGCAAAAAACTTCAATCAGATGGAATTGGGAAAATTAAACAGATAAACCCCGATTTTGGCACGGTTAAAATGATTATTGATAATCAACAAATCGATTTTGCCTCAACACGCGATGAAATATATACAAAGAAAGGACATCTCCCTGTTGTTTCAAATCTCGGCTGCGAACTCAAAAAAGATGTGCTAAGACGTGATTTTACGGTCAATGCCATTGCTAAATCGCTCTCAAACGGGGAAATCATTGACTATACAGGCGGTGTTGAAGATTTAAAAAATAAAACCCTCAGAATACTGTACGACAACAGCTTTATTGACGACCCCACAAGGATTGTCAGAGGTCTAAAATTCTCGGTCAGGTTCGGTTTTGAACTCGATGAACACACTAAAAAACTTCAAGAAAATTATCTCAATAATATAAATTATGATATGAGCTATAAACGGCTAAAAAAAGAACTGACGGAAACTTTTAATCTGAATTCTCAAAAAGCATTTGAGATGTTTTTTAACAGGAATATTTATAAACTTCTTGACCCGAAAGAAATAAATCCGCCTGAATATGACATAGAAACTCTTATCAAAAAATACCCCGTAAAACATATCTGGCTTGTCTATCTCGGGTGGCTCAATCTTGAAAAACTGCCGCTTACAAAAGAAGAACAAAAAATTGTTGATGATTATAACCTGCTTATGAAAACTGTTGTTCAAGATGATAAAATTTCTGTCTGCAAAACATTTAATAATAAATCGCGGGAAAGCATGCTTTTATACACGATTATGACCGGCTCATCAAATGCTATAAAGTATTTCGAACTTGAAAATATTAGGATTAGCATAAACGGAAATGACTTAGAAAAATTAAACATTCCACCGTCACCGTTGTACAAAGATTGTTTTGATTATATTTTAAGCCAAAAACTTGAAAATCCGAAA
>JAJPXE010000128.1:2690-5846 GCA_021205645.1 Candidatus Gastranaerophilales bacterium
ATACTGACAAAATAAGATGAAATAAAACTTGCAAAAAAGTTTTTAAAAAAATTACGGCACGGCTTTTTGTGATGATATACAGCCGTGCCGTAATAGGTTCATACATTATGTGAATAATTTAAATGTTCTTTCCACGTTATCGTCAATAACAGTTCTTAGCGTTTCTATTTCTGATTGTACCGCTTCCCGTTCGGTTTCATACATTGCTAACTGTGTATCATATCTCGTTTCTTTCTGATCTATACGTTTTAATTCTGTTTCATATTCAGTTTCTGCTTTTTTAACTTTTGACTCATCAGACACCTCTCTTAATGAACTTTCATAATAGATTGTTGTCGGCTCTATACCCATAATCTTATTAAATTCTTCAGTTGTAAGATTGAGCAGTTCATCTTCGGATAACTCTGCCAGTGTACTTAGCTGAGTGATGTCAAATGTTGTCAACACACCCTGATGAGTACTTACCATATTTGCAAGCCATGTTACGCTTGAAGCCTGCTCATCACTAACAATGCTCACACCCTGTCTTGCCAGTGTCCATATTGCCATTGCATTGGCTATATCTGAATCTGTTGTATCCCAGTATTCTTCTGCCGTACCCGATGACGTTTCTTTTGTCGTTGTTCCATATACAACTGTTATTGTCTGAGCATCTGCAATATTTATATTCCATTCATCCTTGTTATACAAAGTATTATCTTCATATTTCGTACCGCTAAAAATATCATTATATACACTATCAAGGTCAGCACTGTTTTGAATTAGCGAATTCAAATTGGCAAGATAAATCCTGTCATCATCGTTTGATATATCATAGTTATCACTAATCCAGCCGGTAATATCATCCTGTTTAATTGAATAACCGGCTTGAGTCAATGCATAATAGAGTTGTTCGGAGATATTAGAAAGAGTTGGTATTGTCACTTCACCTTTTTCGACTTCATGTGTGCCGTCGACTGCCGATTCAACAGTATCAACACCCCTTACAACAGAACCTTCAAGTGCTTCACCTGTTTGATATTCAATGGTAGCAGTTATTGTACCGTTTTCTAAATCCCGTATCAATGCCTCTGCCAGAGTGCTTGAACCGCTTCCGGTTATATATTCATTTATTGCTTCATTTAAATACCAGAGTTTTGTGTTATCGGTATCATTATCTTCAAATTGAGCAAGAAATGCCGATATTTTTTTCTCCATAGCGGTTTGTTCTTCTTCTGTTAAATCAGAACTGCAAGGGTCATAAACACCTGCTTTGCTTAACACGGCAATAATATTTTGCATATAATCGCCTGAACCGTCTGAATTGATAGAAGGTATTACGCCTGATAATATAAATGATACCAGTCCGCTTGTTGAGCCGCTGCTTCTAACCAGTGAGGTTACATCGTTACCGTTTGAATCCAGTATAGTACCATAAGCTTCTGATGCTCCGGAGTTCTCAGAATATCCGCAGTCAACAAAGTTAACATATTTTTGTTCTTCTGAATTCCAACCGGCACCGGCTTCCAATTTTATACATATTGTTCCGGCAAATGCTCCTGTTGTATCAGAATTCCCGCTCACATTACCGCCTGATTGGCAATTTGTTATTACACAATAATCATTACCGTCACCCCAGTATGATATATATCCGACAAAACCACCCGTATTACTGCCGCCGGTAACATTGCCGCCCGCATATGCATTTTCTATATCGGTTGTATCGTTGGCATTATCTTCGTCATAATACATACGTCCGGCTAAACCGCCAACATTCGTTGTTCCTGATACGTCACCTATTGCATAGCAGTTTTTGAGATTGAATGCTGAATTACCGTAATAGGTATATGTTTCACCTAACAAACCGCCAACTGATTCCGCACCGCTTACTTCTGCTGTGGAATATATATTATCATACGTGACGGTGTTCCCACGTGATATACACGTATATCCTATTAAACCGCCGACTTTTTGACTACCGCTTACACTTCCGGTTGAATAGCAATTCTCTACATTTGTATCATATGCATTACCGATTAATGCACCGACAGAAGAATTTCCGCTGATATCAACATTTTTCAGTCCGACATTTTCAATCGTCGCTCCGTTTGTTGATGCAAACAAACCGTTTGTACCGCTTAAATTCGAAATTACATAACCGTTACCGTCAAATATTCCGGAGAAATTCTCTATTCCTGACCAGTCTGTTATACTGCTCATATCTATATCAGATGATAATGTTATTGTTATATTGGATGTATTTGTTGATGCCGACAACTCTGCAAGTTTTGCAAGACCTTCTGCCGAGCTTATTATATAGTTTCCTGATGAAAGATGGGTGGTTTCGGATGTGATTTCTGTGCCTGTTGCATCTGCGTGTGTTGAGTCGAATTCCGCATATCCGGATAATGAACTGTAGTCTACACCGCCCTCTATGTTTGCAACTGTATTGTATGAATGACTTTCAACATATGACGGCTGAGTCGTTTCTACATTTGCAATCTTAGTGTAATCTTTTATTATATTACTGTCCTCAACTTCTTCTTCGGCATAGTTATACTTAACAGATTTGGTTTTGCCCGTTGTTTCTGTAATAAATGTGTCCATATCCCGGGTTTCAGGCTCTGTTAAGCTAAGACCGTATTTCTCCGCAATGGCGGGAGTAATTAGTAAATTCCCGTCTGAATCCTGCATAAATAATATTTCACCTGATGTTTCACCGCTCCAATCATCAAGAACACCGTTTTCCAATGTATTCAATGTCGCATCCATATACGATATTGAACCGTCATTATTTAGAGTTTTATACTGGATTTTTGTTGCATCCAACGCATCAAGATAATCCTCATATAAACGATCTGATTCTGTAGCTAAGCGAAGTTTATCCGCCTGAACTTTTTGTGCTTTTCGCTCAATACTGTGCTGACATGCTGTCAGCATTAGCAGCCTTGCTTGAGATGATGCCATGCCCATATGCTGTAATTCCTTTTCTTTTTCATATTACGTATATTGTTCATACAAATATTTCGCAACAATTCCGCTTTTTACAGATGTTCCGATTATGACAACTAACATTGCATTACTTACACGCAAAAGTGTAAAATATTTAAAGCTAATTCAATGAATTTTTATTAAAGGTTTTAATTAAAAATCCATCTTATATCATTTATTATGTTC
>JAJPXE010000069.1 GCA_021205645.1 Candidatus Gastranaerophilales bacterium
GGATTACCAGAAAGGCATCAACGATATTCTTTTTTTAGCCGCCGGTAATATTTACGTGTTCTTGAGTCAAATCCGTCAACTTCGTATCCGTGTTTATTTGAGATTACTTTTATGGAATTAATTTTATCCGTACGCATAACTTTTGATGAGGAGATAAGTTTCATTGTCATAGGATGCGGGTGACCGTATCTGTTATAGCCGACCGACACAATTGAGACTTCAGGATTCAGATAAGCCATCATCTCTTTGTTGACAACATTCCCTGCTCCGTGATGACCGACTTTCAACACGGTAATATTTGGGGGAAGTTTCGTTTTTATTCTGTTATACGCTCTGACACCCGCATCACCCGTGAACAGCATTGACATTTTTCCGTGCCGGACAAGGGTTATTACAGAATTCTCGTTCTCACAGCTGTCATGCCCGTTTTTCGGAAGTTCCGCCATATATGTACGCATTTCAAAACCATCTTCGCTGTATATGATACGGTTATTTTTTGCTATGATTTTATCCGTATCTTTTTTGTTATCAATTGCTTTATATATGCGTTTCGCAAGTCTTTTATCATCATTAAGCGAGTTAAGATAGACATTTTTGACTTTAAGATTTTTTATAATATCAATTGAGCCGCCTGCGTGGTCATCATCAAAATGAGTCACTATCAACCCTTCAATATTTTTAATTCCTTTATCTTTCAAATATTTCAGAATTATAATATCCGCTTGAGAACGTCTGCCCATATATCCTGATTTGCCGGTATCAATAATGAAATATTTATTTTGCGGAGTTTTAAGCAGGAACGCATCCGCATTTCCTACATCAAATGCTATGACTTCAAAATTATGATTAGGAATATGCATTGTTGCCGAGAGAATAAGGATAACGGTAAGTGCTGCTACGGACAGACACAACTTTTTATTATTAAACCTGATTTTTAAGAGTACAATTATTAAAGAGAGGATTATATAATATAACAGCACCTGTAAAATTGACGGGTGTGTTGTTATAATAAGCGAATGCGGAAGTTCGGCAAAGAATGTTGAAATACACACAAGTATATCAAGCATCGGTTTAAGAACGAAATCAAAAATATGACAGACCAAATCCGCAACAGGAGTAAATAGTGAAAATACGGAGCTTACGAAACCGCCGAAACTGATTACGGATAGAAACGGCATTGAAACTATATTTGCAAAAAATGAATATGTGCTTATTGTATTAAAATAAAACATCTGAACAGGTATAACCCAAATCTGGGCAATTACGGGAATAAACACCGCAGTTGAGATTAAGAGGGGAAGTCTCTTTGTATATTGAAGAACCGGTTCAGCCGATACGATTATCCCAAAAGTTACAATAAACGAGAGTTGGAACCCGACATCATTGATATATGCGGGATTATAGATAAGCATTAACAATCCGACAAATGATAGCAATGCGACACTATGTGCATCTCTGTCAATAAGTTTGCCGAGAAGTATAAATATGAGCATAAGTGCAGCACGAATAACCGATGCTCCGAGTCCGGTCATTAAACAATACAAAATCACGACAAATATTCCTGAAATAATTCTGATATTATATGGTACATTTAGCCTTCTCAGGAAAAAGAACAGAAAAGTACTGATAAATGCAACGTTCATGCCTGATGCGGCAAGGATATGGAGTAATCCCGAGTTAATAAAAGTTGTTTTGATATAATCGGGCGGAGCGACGGCATCATCCCCGAAAACTATTCCGCCGAGTATTTCTATATTAGGGCTTTTTAGGTATTTAGAATGTGTTTTCAATATACTGTTGCGTTTTGTGTTCAAATATTGAATAACTTTCCATTTTGCGGACAGTTCGTGTTTGATAGGTTTTACATCGGCTTTATCAGCATAGAACAGTGTATATGTTTGAAAGTTTCTAAGATAGCTGCCGTAGGAAAATTGTGACGGATTAGAGGCTTTAAACGGTTTTCTTAATTTACCCTGTATTTCGTAATAATTTCCGATAAGAAGATTACTGAAATCGTTATCTGATTTCGGACAGTTTAAGCTTACGAGCACTTTATTCGAGAGTGTTTTAACCTGTCCGTTATTGAGTTTAATTTTATCTGTTACAAAGAAGAATTTTGAATTATTTTGTATATTACTGTTCGGAATAGAAACGATTTGCCCGCAGACAGTTCCGTCAGCGGGTGCGATTTTAAACAATTCATCGGAATTTTTAATCCTCAGATTAGCATTAAAGAACCCGAAATAGAATATAAAAATCCAGAGCATGACGAATTTAGCGGGCAGATTTTTAATGAGCAGAAAAACGGAAACAGCGGTAAATACACCTGCAAACAGTATCGGTTTATCGCAGAAGTATGCAAATAATCCAAAAATATATGACATTACGGCGGCGAACATCAAGGTATTCTTGCTCTGAAGCAAATCTCCAAAAATCTTTTTCATAGAGAGATTATTGCACGATTATAATTGTCGTGCAAGGAAATGTAAACTAAATGAGAAAATACAAAAAAGAGGGAAGAATGGAGAATTGGAAATGGGAAATAAGCTCTCTCTGTTCGGATAGAGCCGGGGTAAATGTATTTTCAGTTTCCCCCTCCCACAAAAAATATGTTCACCCACTCAAGAGGAAGCTAAAACATTGCCCCCCCCCTTACCCCTTTACTCTCCGGCGCAGATGCAATCAAGTATTTTCATAATCTCATTGTAATCTTCTGTTGTAACAAGCCGGCTTCTGTATTTTGCCGCATTTTTTACACTATTTATATAGAACGGATAGAATTTTCTCACAAATTTTATGCCGGTTTTTTCCCCCCGCAGTGCAATTTCTTCATTAAGATGCTGTTTTAAATCCTCTATCTTTTCTTCAAGCTCCGGTACCCTAAGCCGCTCTCCCGTTGCAAGAAAATGCTCTATCCTGTATATCAAAGAGGCATCTCCGATAGTTGCACGACCGATTGCAATCCCGTCCGCATTCGACTGTTCAAGGCATTTTTCAGCTGCTTCAATTGATGTAACATCACCGTTTGCAAATACCGGTATATCAACGGATTTTTTGAGCTCTGATATTTTTGTCCAGTCGGCAGAACCGCTATACATCCGGTTTCTTGTTCTCCCGTGTATGGTTATAAAATCCGCACCTGCTTCCTGCATCCATTCACCAAATTCAACATAATTCATTTCACTTTCCGTATAACCAAGACGAAATTTTACACTGACGGGGATGCTGACTCTTTCTTTTACTGCTTTTACTATATCATAAGCAAGACTGTGGTTTCTCATCAACGCACAGCCATCATTTCCACGAACGACTTTGCCGACCGGACAACCCATGTTTATATCAATCATATCCGCAAATTGTTCCAGATACTTTGCGCAATTTGCAATCATTTCAGGTTTATGCCCGCTTAACTGGTAAGATATCGGACTATGATTATTGTCACGCTTTGTTATTGTTGTGTCTTTAACCTGTGTTAATGCTTCAGAACTTATCATCTCGGTTGTGATAAGACTGTCTTTTGAATATTTCCTGACCAGACTGCGTAATACATAATCCGTTATGCCAGCCATAGGGGCTAAAGATACTTTTGTTTTTATTAATTGACTTACTTCCATTATTGCTGAGTTAATCCGGCTTCCAATTCAGGTATTCTGGCTTTTACATATTGTGAATATTCATCATCGTTTTTGTATAAGCTTATGAATTTTTTATAGTATTCCAGAGCTGATATTACATTGTTAAGGTTATCGTAGTCTATTGCGATAAGATAGTATGTAACATCCTGATTGCTGTTAAATTGCAGTGATTTTTTATAATTTTCAATGGCAAGCTGCGGCTTGTTCTGGGCATCATAAACAGAGGCACGGTAGAAATAAGCATCGGAATTTTTAGGATTATCGGAAATAGCTTTATTTAAAATAGCAAGTGCATCTTCGTATTTTCGTTCTTCGACGAGTTTGACCGCATCTTGAACGCTGTTCTGGCTTATAACCTCGTTCATATCCATTAGAGCCTCTTTTGCACTCAGATGATTTGGATTATTTGTTAAAGCTTTTTGGAAGTATATTTTTGCCTCGTTATAGTTTTGCGAATTTGCATATAATGCTCCGATACTGTACGCTATATCTGCATTGTTCGGTGAGGTTTGCAGCGCTTTTTTGTAGTATTCGATGGCTTTGTCAGGGAGATTAAGCCCCTGATATGCTCCCGCTATCCCGAGCAGCGAGTCTGTTGTTTCAGGTTTAACCGAGGCATACAGTTCCATTGCTTTTGCATAATTCTTTGAATTATAAGCTTCATAAGCATTTGATAGCACTTCTGCCGTTTCATCTTCTTTTACGTCACTGAGAATTTTATCAACATTTTTGTTTTCAGGGAATTTTGTTTTTGCATCTGCTAAAATTTCCTGTGCATTTTTATAATCTTTTTTTTGTGCATAACATATTGCCAGATTTTCATATACTCCGTCCCTTTGCGGATCTGCATCTTTTACGGCAAGGTAATATCTTAAAGCTGTATCGTAATCTTTTTTCTCGTGCAATTCCATTGCATGTTCATATAACTCATTAACATAAGACTTCTCGGGGCTAACCTTACTCCTGACGTAATTATATATTTCTTCTGATGACATTGTAGCTCTTGTAAGCTGTGCAACTTTATCCTTATAGTTATCTTCATCGGGTTTTAACTTTTGGAGTTTTCTGTATTGTTCAAGTGCCTGCTGCTGATATTCAGGTTTTGCCTCGTAGCACTGTGCAAGATACAAATTAGCCTGATAATTCTGCGGGTGAAGAGTCAGAATGTTTTTATAGGTTTCGATAGCTTTATCATAATTCCCCTGTACCTGTAAAAGTGTTCCCATATTTATCTGGGTATTAAGTGAGGTTTCTTCGCTGCGTGCAGGTTTTGTCAGTGACTGTTTATAGTAGTTGTATGCTTCCTGATATTTTTCCTGTCTTTGTTTAATCGCACCTAAATCGGCAAGCAGCTCGGCATTATTTGGCGAGGTTTCAAGTTTTTTCATGTAAATACGTTCTAAATCATACAAAATCTCGGACGAGTTTTCGCTGTGTGATAGCACATAGTTATACTGTTCCGATGCAGCAACAGTATCGCCCATTTTATCCAGCACTGCTGCATAACGCATTCTGACCGATATATCATCGGGTGAATATTCTGTCAGCATTTTGTAATATTCCGCTGATTTTATTAAATTATTCATTGATTTCATCATTGAGGCAATTCTCAACAATGCTATTTTTCTGTATTTGTCATTATTTACAACCTGTTCATATTCGTATATTGATGCGGCAAAATTTCCTGCATTGTTCAGTTCTTCCGCAAGTTTGTAGTGACCTTCCGGTGTGGTATTTGCCTTATATTGTTTTTCACAATATTGAAGGCTGTTATATGCAGAGGATATGGAGCTTATGGAATTCATTGCGACATCTTTATCAACATAGTATTTAAGATAAAAAATCGCACATCTGAAATCATCCGATGCGGTTTTAAAATTGTTTTCATAGTTAGCAATATACGTGCCTCTTGCGAGATAAGAGTTTACAAGCCCGATTCTTGCCGAATTATCAAGAAAATTTATCATCAGTGCTTTTTTAAATTCATCAATTGCACTTGAATATCTTGAGTTAAAGAAATATTGCTGTCCCAGTGTATAATGTTCCTGAAATCCTGCATATACACAGCTTGCGGTTCCCAATAAGAAACCTGTTATAATTAGCACACCTGATAAAAACTTTTTATTCATAATAATATTCTATAACAAGCATAAAACTTGTACACTATCTAAATATTTAGATATATATACTATTTTATAAGAAATAA
>JAJPXE010000023.1 GCA_021205645.1 Candidatus Gastranaerophilales bacterium
AACTCCTTTCAGTCGTTTCGTCCGTCCGAAATTTCGCTATCCCGCACACGACCTGACTCTCACACACCTCAGGTCGTCTTTGAAAAATCTCCAAAATTTGTCAATTTTGGGATTTTTCCGCAAACTCTTATGTATCTCTCTTTTTTGCCGAACCTGAATTTTAACAGATTATGTTTTAAAACCCTGAACTTGTCCAAAATAACCGCCAACAGAGGAAAACGGCTTAACAAAAAGAAAAATCGCTTATCTCTCGGCTTTAATATCCGGCTCGACTTAATCACGGAAATATCAACCGTTCCCGCATAATCCTTTAACAAGGCAAAATAATCACTAATTCTGTCTTTTGTTATAATCCTGTTGATTATATGAAAATATACAAGTTCTCTTTTATAGAGGAACGACAAAATTCCGCTATCATTGATATTCTGTTCTTTAAGCCACTTATGGATTTCAGAAATCCTCAAGAATGGAACGGTTATGTCCTTAAGGTCGTTCGCATCATCAAGATTGAGTTTCCGCCAGTAATAGTATGCTTTATCAACATAAAAAATCCTTTGAGCAAGGTTCATCGTCATGACCTGAAACGGGTTGTCCGTCCAACCGGCACCTTTTGCCTCTATAAACCGTATCTTATTCTTGTCTAAAAACTCTTTTTTGTACAAACAACTCCAGACACTCGGATGTATCAGCATAAAAGCGGGAAACTCTCTGAGTGTGAATACACTCCGCGGTTTGACAAATTCTTTGTTGTCAGGCATGATTTTTTGAAAACTTCCGTTATTCAGGTTGTAATTTTCAATATAATTCGATTTGACAATATCCGCATTGTTTCTTAATGCTGCATCGTGCAGATTAAGAAACATATTTTTATCAATAAAGTCATCAGGTTCAACTATTGCTATATACTCACCGTTTGCTATATCCAGTCCGGCATTGCAGCTATGCCCGTAACCACCGTTCAACTTATGTATTGCTATTATCCTTTTATCTTTTTGTGCATATTCATCAATAATTGCAGGACAATTATCTTTGCTGCCGTCGTCTATGCAAATTATTTCAATATCTTTTAAGGTCTGATTGATTATACTGTCCAGACATTCTCTTAAATACTTTTCCACACCATATATGGGTACAATAACAGATACTTTAGGCATTTCCCACCTCCTCTAACGTTAACTTCAGCTTTTTGTAAAGCCTTCTTTGTTTTCTTATTGCCTGATATTTTTCTTTATTTGTTTGTTTCGCATCACCTTTTAAAAATAATGATTTTGATTTTGTAATCAGATATTCAAGATATGACGGACACCCCTTTTTTAAAGTGACCGTTATTTCACTATCTTCATAGGGAAACTCGAGCATTGCCGCAGCAAGCTTTAACACTTTTAAACCCTCCGCTGATTTTTTCCATACAAACATTGATAACAAATCCTCGGCAAGATAACCTAATGTACGTTTTCCGTTAGTTGAATATCCGCTGAAATCCGTTAATGACTCAATTTTTAACAATACACCGAATAAAAACTCACAATATTCAAAAAATAACTCTTTTTTCATAATGAACATCTGGTATAAAGACTTCTTATAACCATTTATGTTCTTTTCGACAACTTCTCTGTATTCGGGATAATCACTCAAGACAATATCAATCATTAAATCAAAATCTTTGACCTTAACTCCGGGAATAGTTTTCGCATAATCCTCACGAATATTTCGACCGTGGATTAAATCAAGATGTGCATCTTTTGAAACAATTAAATCATAATTCCGGCATGCCTGCCTGATATTTCCGTCATTCAGTCCGATTTTTGTTTGATATTCATCATTGATAAACATTTCCGACACAAATCCGAGAGCATTCTCCCATTTGTTCTTAGATTTAGTCCGATAATATTCTTCATTAAAAATAAAATGCCTGCGATAGTGCATCAAACCGATATAATCAGGATTGCCCAGCCGTTCATAATTCTTCCATGCCTGATAAAGTGCCGTGCATTCCGAATAATAACGATTTTTAACGGAGATATTTTCACCCTCATTATCTCCTATGGTATTTTCAAGCAGCCATTGATAATCCCTGTTATTTATTTTTCCGTCTTTTGAGAGTGTTTGAGCAATATCACGACCGGCATGGACAGGCTGATAATACCTGCCCTCAGGACATTTAAAAGGTTTATGCGATACTATAAGTATTTTTATATTACACATCTATACATACTCCCTTACAGTCAAAAAAGGAATAAGACCAAACAGGTAATATTTCTTTGTCGCACGATATTTATATATTTTGAGTATTTTAATCCCTAAAATTTTATAATCTTGTTTGCATTGGAGAGCATTTTTTTCGGACAGTGCCAGACCGTATTCATCACACAATTCGACAAGTTTCTTTTGAACAGACAGCTTATCCGCCCGAACTTTATCCGTATCTTTTTTTATCGCTGAATTCGGATGTTTGCAATAATGATAATAAACATTTGGAACAACAACAAGCCGGTTTATTTTAATCATTACTTCCGGAGTGTATGCCATATCTTCATAATATATTCCGTCAATAAACCTGATATTTTCCCGAATTAGAGTTTCTCTTAAATAAATTTTGTTCCAGATAAAACAATACTGCGGAACTTTTGCTGCATTGAACTTTTCTTTGATACCCTCAAAAATCTGTCCTTTTTTATATTCTACAAGTTTTTTTTGTTTCTTATCATTCTCCCGCACAATACACCCGCAAGAAACTTCAGCACTATTTGATTTAGCGGCATTATAGAGTTTGAGATAAAAATCTTTTTCGATAAAATCGTCAGCATCAACAAACCCGATAAACTCGCCTTTTGCACAATCAACTCCGGTGTTGCGTGCTGCTGACATACCGCCGTTCTCCTGTGTAATTACAAAAATGCGTTCATCTTTTTTGGAATATTCTTCTAAAATCTTTGCACTGTTATCGTCCGAGCCGTCATTTACACAAATTATTTCAATATCACTAAGTGTTTGATTTAATATGCTCTCTAAACATCTTGATAAATATGGTTCGGCATTGTAAATCGGTACGATTACTGATATTTTTAGCACTCTATTCTCCGTTTTAAAACTATTCTATAAAAATTCGCTTACATCAAATTAATTTATAACTTGATGTTTACATATAGTTTACACCAAAAAATAAAATAAATATATACATCTAATAGTTTTGTAACTAGATGTTTACATTTACTTAATGTAATTGAGTTTGCGGAAAAATTAAAATTTTTCATCAAAAGCTCAAACCCCAATATAAAAAACGGAGTTGAATATAAAAGGTAATACACCAATATATTCAACCCACGCAAACCTGAGTTAAATACGACAGGAATAGAGTATGCAAAATTGATTAGCAAGAATTTCTATTTCGATTAACATCTGAAAGGTTTAATCAAAATACAAAAACCTGCAACTGATATTTATACAATAACCGTTGATGAAATTTTAATAAATTAAAAACCCAAAATCCGGCAGCCGTAAATTTATTGAATTGCCCGTATCAATATTAATCCGTTTCCCTTGTTTTACTATACTAAGCCTAATACTTTTTTGTACCAGGAGAATGTTTCTAATTCCGAACCATTATAAGTTGTTTTTACACATTGTTTTTTGAGGTAGTTTTCAAATTCATCATTGAAGCTTGACTTGCTTTCTTTCACTTTAAATGCAGTTTTCATAATAACTTCTCCTATATTGGAAATCACGCACACATATAATAATTATATTTATTAAGATTAAGCTAACTTCAATTGGATAATTCTTGAGTTTATTATAGACTTTTTTATATTATTTGTCAACAAAAAACACCGGTGTTGTCAAATTTGTTACAATTCTTTAGACATTTGTTTCGTCAAGATATTGTTTGATTTTCACCCCTGATTGTTTAATTTTGTTTGCATACTTTTGTTAACATACTTGATTAATGCTTTTTTTATGCCTTTTATTTTAAATTCTCGCAGAGTGCCTTGCTTGATAGCGGCTCACCCGTGAACTTTTTGATTAAATCATTCTCATCAATGCTCCGACCGTATTTGAATAAATTATCATTAAGATACTTTGCGGTATTTCTGTTCTCTGTCAGGGCACCGAGTTGTTCGGTTAAATGATTGTATATCTGGGCTTTCATTAAATTTGCTCTGAAATAGTTTTGATAATACCCCGGATGCGACAAATAATGCGGAATTGTAGCCCATTCGTTGTTTATCTCCTCAGATTCGTTTGCACCCGTGTATTTACATTTTAAATCATGCCACCTCTTGCCTAAATCCTGCTCAGGATCCTCATACATTGATTTCTCAAAACTGATTATCAGCATAGACCTATTTATGAATTTGGCTTCGGATTTTTTATAATCCGCTTTAAACTTCTCAAGTGTATCATCAGGCACTATGCCTTTCAGAATATTTTCTTTTTGCTGCAAGTCACCCATCATCATTGCAACAGCCTCTGTCAGCGCAGGAGTTTCATCTCTGTCAAGGTACGGCAAATTCATGTCTACGCCAAGATGATACACGCAATGACCCATCTCGTGGCATGCTGTATCTATACTGTTTGAATCATTTGTCAAATTCGCCAGTATACGTGCATCTTTTCCCGCATCTATTCCGAAACAAAATCCGTGTGTATTCTTGTTCTTTCGAGGGAACATATCCAGTGTTACCGGCATCTCATCTATGTTATAACCCATGCCTGAATACGCATTCTTTGCTATTTCTACTACCTGCTCTTTTGTTTTGATTGATTTGTTTATCTCTTTTTGCGGATTGCTGTCTGATAACAAACCGTAATGATATGCAAGCAGCTCTTTTTCGTCAATTCCGTATTCGTCTGCAAGCTCTTTTTTTGTTTCAGCTTGAAGCTTTTTGTTTGTACCTTTTGCATTTTCGTAAACTTCATCTAACAAACCCTGAAGATAATCAGCATCAACATCATAAGTTTCTTTCAATGAGTATTCAAAATAGTTTTTATATCCTTTACTGCGGGCAAATTCATTTCGCATTTTGACAAATTCAACCATATCATCTGCGATTACATCACCGCCTTTGATTTTTGCATCATAAGCATTTTTTCTTATTTCAGGATTTTTCTCTGTTTGTAATAATTTTGTTATTTCAGTTTTTGAAGTTTCTTTCCCGTTGATTTTCGGAATATAACTGTTGTATTTTGATGCTATTACGTTCTCTTTCTCACGTAACGCCTTTTTTAGCTCTCCCGTGTTGAGTTCTTCATCAAATTCTTTAGTTAAATCTTTTAACTGCTTGTTTAGATGTTTATCTTTTAAACCTTCCTTCTCCAACTCCTGCAAGTTTTTATATAATTCTTCATTTTGATACAGCTCATACACTTCATCCTGTGTTTTTTCATATCGCTGCATATTCTCAGCAGTACTATTGATATAAAAATCCCAACACGCTATGTTTGCTCTCAGCGATTTCGGTTCTAATTCTTCACAAAATTTATCTCTCAATTCTATAAATCTTTCGTCTGCACCCATCAATTTAACTCCTTTTGCAGATATTTTATCACAATTTTGTACTTTTATATACGCACGATAATTTTCAGGACTTATTTCCGCACAGTTGTTCTTTTGAATTTCAGGTTTTATATCAGCATTTTTTTCTGTTTCATTATATGATAAAAAATTAAACTTTAATGGTTGGCTGTTCGATATGTTCATAATCAAAATAAAGTTTGTAAAAAGA
>JAJPXE010000127.1 GCA_021205645.1 Candidatus Gastranaerophilales bacterium
TATATATTATAAAATAGCCTAAAGAGAGGTAAATTATGAAAACTATTGAAGGTGTATTAACTACAAACGGTGAAAAATTTTGTATCATCATATCAAGATTTAATGAGTTTATAGTTTCAAAACTTCTTTCGGGAGCAACTGATGAACTAAAACGTCACGGTGTTAGCGAAGTAGATATTGATGTAATATGGGTCCCCGGAGCTTTTGAAATTCCGGTTATAGCAAAAAAATGTGCAAAATCAGGAAAGTATAACGCAATCATAGCTCTCGGAGCTGTGATAAAAGGTTCAACATCGCATTATGATTATGTTTGTGCGGAAGTAAGCAAGGGGATTGCCGGTGTCGGTTTAGAAACAGGAGTACCTGTAATATTCGGAGTACTGACAACCGATAACCTTGAACAGGCGATTGAGCGTGCAGGAACAAAATCGGGAAATAAAGGTTCTGATGCAGCAAAATCAGCAATAGAAATGGCTAATCTTATAAAAGCACTGGAGTAAAAATAAAGGATTGCAAATGTCGGAAATTATTACTGAATACCGCAATGAGAATACAAAAGATATCGATCTTCTGCCTACCATTGAAATGGTCAGGCGAATGAATGATGAGGACAAACTTGTCGCACTTTCTGTCGAGTATGAGTCGGAAAATATTGCCAAAGCAATAGATATAATAGCAGGGCAGTTTCTTGCAGGCGGTCATTTAATCTACTTTGGAGCCGGCACATCAGGACGTCTGGGGGTTCTTGATGCTTCGGAGTGTCCGCCGACATTCAGCGTTAATCCCGATATGGTACAGGGTATCATAGCGGGTGGAAACGATGCTCTCAAAACAGCTGTCGAGGGGGCAGAAGATAATTTTGAGGCAGGATATGAAGATGCAAAAATTCTTGAAAAAGATGATGTTGCAGTTGTTATCTCGGCAAGCGGAAACCCTAAATATCTGCTTGGTGTTTTGAGCTATGCCGATGAAATCGGCTGTAAAACAATCGGAATAACCTGTAATTTAAAGGGTAAAATTGCAGAAGAAGTCGGCACACTGATTTGTGTTGAAGTAGGTCCGGAGGTTATTGCGGGTTCAAGCAGGCTTAAAGCAGGTACAGCACAGAAAATGGTGCTTAATATGCTCTCTACCGGCTCTATGATTAAAATAGGTAAAACTTATGAAAATTTCATGATTGACCTTCAGGCAACAAACGAAAAACTTAAAGACAGAGCTATCAGAATTGTCTCACAACTGGCAGATGTAAACCATTCAAGGGCGTTTGAAACACTCGAAAAATGCCGGTGGGAAATAAAAACAGCCGTTGTATCTCTTTCAAAAAATATTGATTTTGAACAGGCTGAAAAAGAACTTAAATTAAATCGCGGGGTATTAAGACGGGTAATAGGAGAAAAGAGCAGAGTATGAAATTAACCATATTAGGAGCAGGCTGCTGGGGGTTAACACTGGCATGGTTATTAACCGATAATTTCGACGGGGTTTGTATCTGGGGCAGAACCCGTGATTTGAGTGAGGATTTAATAAAAAACAAACACTGTACAAAACCTCTGGAGGTACAGCTTAAAAGTACCGTTGTTGTAACTGATAACCTGAAAGAGGCGATAAAAGATGCAGATATAATCCTTTCGGTTGTTTCAACTGCCGGAGTGAGAGATGTCTGCGAACAGCTCAAAAAAGCGGGTATTAATAAAAATCAGATTATAGTAAACGCTTCAAAGGGTATTGAGCTTGATACATTGATGCGTATGTCAGAGGTCATAAGAGATGTTCTTCCGGAACAAAAACTAGCAATATTATCCGGTCCGACACTTGCAAAAGAGGTTCTGGCAGGCAAGCCTACTGCAGCATCTGTAGCCTGCGAAGATACGAACACGGCAAAATTTGTCCAACAGGCATGTAACGTTCCGAACAAGTTCAGATTATACACGAACAGTGATGTAATAGGGGTTGAGCTGGGCGGAAGCCTGAAAAATGTCATTGCAATCGCATCGGGGTTTGCACATGCAATGGAGCTCGGCGATAATTGTATGGGGACTCTGCTTGCAAGGGGTATGGCGGAAATCGTCAGAATAAGTGTCAAGCTCGGAGCAAAACCGTCCACACTCTACGGACTTTCAGGCATGGGCGATTTAATCGCCACCTGCTCAAGCCCGATGTCCAGAAACTATACCGTCGGCTCAATGCTCGGCAAAGGCAAAAAAATTGATGATATCCTCTCCGAACTCGGCTCTGTTGCAGAAGGAGTTAAAACCTCAAAAGCAGTCTGTGACTTAGCTAAAAAACTCGGCGAAGAAGTACCTGTTTCATCTGCTATATATGAAGCCGTCTATACCGACATAACTCCGCAGGAAGTATTATCAAAACTTATGAACAGAAAGCTCAAAGAAGAAGAAAGTTACGAAAAATAAAATATTATGACGAAATACGCAGTCTACTACCTTAAAAACAGTTTTAATCCTTTAAATGTTCCCGAAAATATAACGCTGGAGCACGGTCAGATGATTTTGGCAAGAACGGAAAAAGGTGAAGAAGCGATGAGGGTGGTTATAATCAATGAAGAAATCTCTCAAAAATGGGAAAATTCTAAAACAAAACCACAGGCTTTCGATTTTGTTAGAGTCATGTCACAGCACGATTTACAAACGCTGGAAGATATAAAAAAAGAAGAAGTAACATCATTTTTCAAATGCAAAGAGTTGGTCGAAAAACACAAATTGAATATGAACCTTACTCAATGCAGATTAACTTTTGACAAAAGAAAGATAACATTCTACTACACTGCCCCTGAAAGGGTTGATTTCAGGGAGCTTCTGAAAGATTTAACACAGGTGTTCAAGCGTGTAAGGATAGATTTACGCCATATAGGGGTGCGTGATGAAACCTCAATAATGGAGGGTGCCGGCATGTGCGGTCAACCGTTTTGCTGCAACATGTTCAAACGGAAGTTTGAACCGATAAATATTAAATTAGCAAGAGATCAGGGAATGCCAATTTCACCGGCAAAGATATCCGGCACATGCGGGAGGCTGTTGTGTTGTCTGACTTATGAATATTCAAACTATATAAATGCTGCAAAAGGAATGCCGCCGATAGGCTCATCGGTAATGACTCCCGACGGACTCGGCAGGGTTTGTTATATAAAATTTCTGAACGGTACGGTTGCGGTAAAACTTGAGGATGGTAAAACACGTGAATATTCAAAAAATGATGTTGATATGGTCGATACGGAAGTGAATATTGATATTGATATTCCGATGCACAATTACAATCAGGATGAGAAAGTGGATATTAAACAGCTCAAACAGCTTGAGGACGACAAAAACTCCTCTACGGGAAATGTTTAATTTTCGTTATTTTTGGTAGTAGTTTATGCGGAAAAATCCCTCCGTAGATAGCGGAAAAGCTTTGTCAGGATGGAAAAGGATAACACCTCACCCGAGAACTTATTGAATAGTTTTTCATATAAACGGTTGATTTTTCAACCGTTTTTTAAAGTTTTTATATTTGGTGACGTAACACTCGTTAATATTAAGTTGACTTTGCTCAAAATATTATTAAATCTTTCATGGATATAGAGAAGAGAAGAAAGGACAAGATATGTCAACAACAATCAGTTCAGTAAACTCCACGACCAGCAGCAGTACCGCCTCCACATCGACGAAGTCGCAAATCTCTGATTCGACCAAACGTCAGCTGGAAGCTCTCGGCATTGATGCAAGCAGTGTCACCTCGGAGTCACAAGCTCAAGCTCTAATCGCAGCAAAACAAGCGGAACAAAGTTTTCAGGATTCTTTGTATATGAGTTCCGATGATAGCTCATCTACTGATTCAACGGAATCTTCCTTGATTTCGGAAGCAAAATCATTGGCTAACCAGTTAGGTGTCAGCGTTGCCTCAGATGATACATTTGATGATATCACTGCAGCTATATCTGATGCTATCGAGAAACTTATGGACAAAGCCGGAAACGACCCTATTGCACTGCAAAGAGCTCAATCCTACCAGACACAGTTAGCTCAATTATCTTCGCAATATTCTACAGTTTCTTCGTCAAACTCAAGTATGTATGCGGCGATGAATGTTCAGGCAGCTAATAATAAGTATATGCTGGGATTATAGGGCAAAAATTTATCTAATCAACAACAAAATAAAGGCCGGTTATTTTAATAATCAGCCTTTTATTTTTTTATCAGATTTCTCCAACAAGTTTTTTTAAATAATTCGGAAGTGCAAACCTTGCCATGTGATAGTCTTTGTTATAAATCTTGCAAGATTTGGTAATATCTTCATCTCTATCTTGGGCGTAATAAGAAAGCGGCTCAACATCTATTGAACAAAATGCCCATGCCCAGTAACCTCCGGGGTATGTCGGAATTGGAGAAGTGAAAGTCGAACATATCGGAAATACCTTTTTTAAAAGCTTGTACATCTTCTCTATCGCATCAGATTGGGCAACCGGCGATTCCGATTGAGCACATAATATTCCGCCTGTTTTTAATGATTTTTTTACATTTGAATAAAATTCCTCTGTGAACAATCCCTCTCCGGGACCCATAGGGTCTGTTGAGTCGATAAGCACAATGTCATATTCATTTTTTTTATCTTTTATAAATTCAATCGCATCTTCAAATTTGATTTCAACTTTCGGGTTATTCAGCTCACATGATATCGTCGGCAGATATTTCCTGCAAGCATCTATTACCATTCCGTCAATCTCGCATAAAACAACTTTTTCTACAGTTTTGTGCTTTAAAACTTCCCTGATTGTACCGCCATCGCCGCCGCCTATTACAAGCACGGATTGCGGAGATTTATGGTGCATCATCGGAATATGCGATATCATCTCGTGGTAATAATATTCATCTCCCTCTGTACACATCATTAAGTCATCTAAGGTTAAAAACCGACCCAGTGTAGAAGCTGAATCTATTATTTCAACCTTTTGAAAATCTGATTTATTAGAAAATAATACTGATTTAGATTTAATAGCTATTCCATATCCGTTTGGTGTAATCTCTTTATAAAATTCTGTCATAATTTTATCTCTCCTGATAATATGTGTATATGCAGGTGGAATACCTCCTGCCCTGCTTCTTTTCCCGTATTTATAACCGTGCGGTATGAGTTTATACCTAATTTTTTCGTTGCGGTTTTAACTGTCATCATGAGTTTGCCCAGCAATTGTTCATCATTGCATTCATTCAGCGAGGCTGTATGTTGTTTTGGCACAACAAGCAGATGTGTATCGGCTTTCGGGTTGATATCGTTGAATACTACAGAGTATTCGTCCTCATATACAAATTCCGTGTTAAACTCACCGTTTATAATCTTGCAAAATATACAATCACTCATAATCTCCCCCTTTTTATATGTTTAGTATTTTAATCCAAAACAGCGGTAATGTAAATGAGTTTGCCAGAAAAATTAAAATTTTTCTGGCAAACTCATTGGAACGGTTTCAAATCGGCAGCGGGTGTAAAACGCACAGCGTTATACACCCGCTGCCGTACGTCAATTTTGGGATTTTTCCGCACCCTCAAATATTAATCACAGTATCTGCGGACAGATAAATTTTATGGCAAAGCAGGGCAAATCTGCTCCGGTAAGTATCCGGACAGATTTGCCTTTCTCCTTTCTTATTAAGCTATGTAATTAACAGTGTTTGTTTGCTTATTTTTTCCGCCAAAAAGTGAAACGATATTATTTTTCAGGTT
>JAJPXE010000077.1 GCA_021205645.1 Candidatus Gastranaerophilales bacterium
CTATATTATAACGGAAAATAAATGATAAAACAAATTCAAAAAATAATTGAACCGGATTTAAAAGGCGGATATTCACCGGAAAAATACAGCCCGATTGATTATGATGATAAGAAAAAAATATATTTCTTTGTATAAAAATCTTGATTGTCAGTCATGTGAGTCACAGATATGTTTTGATAATACTGCTGAATGCTGAAAATTCCCGACAATTGATTATGTTATAAGGGCAATAGCAGAATAAAAAATGCCCTATATAAAAAATATAGGACATTTTGTCTTTATTATTGTGCTAAAAACTTTTAGTTCATAGCACAAGCTTTAGCCTTAGGACCTGCATTGACTATCTCTGCCGGCATGTTAGGGTATTTAGCCGCAAAGTTGTCAGCGAACATTTGAGCAAGTTTATTTGCCTGTTCATCGTAAGCTGCTTTATCAGACCATAAACCTCTTGCATCAAGCATTTCATCAGGAACATTCGGACAGCTTGCAGGATAATCAACATTGAATACATCGTGATGTTTAAATTCAATACTGTCGAAGGAGCCGTTTAATGCTGCAGTAACCATAGCACGGGTATAAGCAAGTTTCATTCTCTTAGCGCCCGAAGCGGCACTTCCGCCTGCCCAGCCTGTGTTTACAAGATAAACTTTCGTGCCGTATTGTTCAAGTTTGTCACCTAACATCTGTGCATATACAGAGGCATCCATAGGCATGAACGGTTCTCCGAATAATGTTGAGAATGTCGGCTGAGGCTCTGTAACTCCTCTTTCCGTTCCTGCTAACTTAGATGTGAAACCTGTTACGAAATGATACATAGCAGCATTCTTGTCTAACCTTGAGATTGGAGGCAATACACCGAACGCATCAGCGGTAAGGAATACTACAACTTTCGGAATACCGCCTTTCGACGGGATTTGTGCATTGTTTATATAATTGATAGGATATCCTACACGGGTGTTTTCTGTTAATGAACCGTCATTAAAATCTAACTCTCTTGTTTCGGAATTCATAATAACGTTTTCAACAAGCGAACCAAATTTGATAGCATTATAGATATCAGGTTCATTTTCTTCCGAAAGGTTAATACATTTAGCATAACATCCGCCTTCAAAATTGAAAACACCATCAGGTGACCAGCCATGCTCATCATCACCGATTAATTTACGGGCAGGGTCTGCAGATAAAGTGGTTTTACCTGTTCCTGAAAGTCCAAAAAATACTGCTGTCTCACCTGTTGCAGGATCCATGTTTGCCGAACAGTGCATTGGAAGTACATTCTTCTTCGTCATTACATAGTTCATTGTTGCGAATACTGATTTTTTGATTTCGCCTGCATATTGCGAGCCGCATATGATAATTTCGTGCGCTTCATAATCAATAGCAATACAAGCTTCAGAATTTACTCCGTCAACTTCAGGATCGCATTTAAAACCAGGAGCACAAAGAATTGTATAATCAGCCTCTCCATAGCTTAAAAGTTCCTCTGATGACGGTCTGATTAATAACTGGTGAATGAATAAGTTCTGACTTGCCAGTTCATTAATAACTCTGAATTTTTGTGTATAAGTTTTATCAGCTCCTGCATAACCGTCAAAGATAAATATTTCTCTGTTTTGTAAATAAGCAGCGATTTTACCCTTGATAGAGTTGAAATTTTCTTTGCTTATCGGACGATTAACCTTGCCCCATGCGATATCATTGTGAATAGAGTCCGTATCAACAATGAATTTATCCTTTGGTGAGCGTCCGGTATATTTTCCCGTTGTTACAACTAAAGCACCCGTGTTGCTTAATGAGCCTTCGCCTAGACGCAATGCTGCTTCTGTCAATTGTGCCGGTGTTAAATTACGGTAAACTGCTTTAGGAGCGATTATACCGTGTTTTTCAATTCCGTATGTTTCCATAAGTTCAAACCCTCCTTTTAGGTTATTGATTAAATGTACATGGTTAAATGTATTACAAACACTTATAAAAATCAAATTTTTAGCGATGTTTTATAACACCAAATTTCTCATCTTTACTTAGTATAGGAGTTTGCGGAAAAATTTTAATTTTTCCGCAAATACAATAATTTTTTGTGAATTTATAACACTTCTGGTGCGATTTTGTTTTCATATCCCGTGTATTCACAGATTTGTTCTGCCCACTGTTTGAGTATTTCTTCCTGAGAAAGCTCGTATGATATGGGCTTGCCTATAGTAACCGTTATATGCTTTTTAAATAAAGATTTCCCCGCATATCCGTCAAAACCTTTAATACCGATAGGCACAACATCTGCTTTTGCTTTTTTTGCAAGTAAAGTAAATCCCCTTTGGACATTTTCTAAAACGTGACTCTGACTGGTTTTACCTTCGGGAAATATTCCGAGCGACCAGTTGGTTTTTAATATATCAAATACGGTTTTAAACGTTGCAATTTCAGGCTTTTCACGATTAACGGCAAAAGCTCCGAGATTTTTGACAAGAAACCTTAACAAACTGTTTTTATCGGTAAAAAGCTCCTGCTTTGCCATAAAGGCAATCGTTTTATTTGCAGCCAAAGCCACAAACGGCGGGTCTAAATATGAAGTGTGATTTCCTGCGTATAAGTATTTGACCCCCTTTTTCAGGTTCTCACGTCCTTGAATTTTTATTGTATATTGCAAATATGAAACAGGCAGTACTACACAGCATAAAAACCATCTGTAGAATAATGTTCTGCCGAATCCGTATTCCTTTGCGTATCGTCTGTTGTAATTTCTTGTATCCATTTTTCTTAATTCCATAATTTTGTAATACTATTTGTTCCGGCATGGGATATATTGATATCCGGTTAATTGTTCAATAGATTTACCCCAGGCATCAACCATATATTGAACATTGTCGCTATACGGTATAAGTTTCCCTATTTTAACAACAATTTTCCCTGAAAATGGAATACGTTTAACAATATTTGTTCCCGTAATTCCTATCGGCAAAATGCCGCATTTGGTTTTTTTAGCGATAGAAGCAAAACCTTTTGTTACATTAGTAATTTTTCCGGGTTCCTGTCTTGTTCCCTGCGGGAATATTCCCAAAACCCAGCCTGTTTGCTTAATAGACATTACTGTTTTTATTGTGGAAATTCCCAATCTTTCTCTGTTGACGGCGAAAGCTCCCAGCCAATCAAGCCACCATCTCAAAAACAGGTTATCAAAGAGTTCCTCTTTTGCCATATAGGCAACACCTTTATTGATAATTCCGCAGACAAGCGGCGGATCTAACGTTGATAGGTGATTAGGAGCAAGTATGTATTCGCTGTGTTCAGGGATATTTTCACGACCCTCAACCTTCAATCGATATACAAGTCTAAAACGTATCATATATCCGATATGTGTCACCAGATATTGAAATATTCTTCTCCATTTGTTGTAAAATTCCGGTTTCCTGAGTGAATACTTGTTTGACTCTGTTTTTTTTGTGTCGATATCTTTTTTATTTGTACATTCTGCTATAGCCATTTAGTTAACCTCGTAATTACGTGAATATTATATATCAAATCAAATAGAATATACAACTTAACTGTACAGATATAGTTTATAATCAACAACAGGGCGACTCATATAATGAGTCGCCCTGTTGTTATAAAATGGAAGTTTGTTAACCGCGAATACCTAATTCTTTTATCAGGTTTCTGTAGCCTTCCAAATTTTTTGATTTCAGATATGACAATAAACCTTTTCTTTTACCGACCATCATCAAAAGACCGCGTTTTGTAGCGTAATCATTTTTGTTGGTTTTCAGGTGTTCTGTTAATTCAGATATTTTTTGAGTTAACATTGCAACCTGAACTTCTGTTGAGCCGGTATCTTTACTGTCTTTCCCAAATTTTGAAACAATTTCTTGTTTGTTCTTTAAATTCATAATATTTTCCTTATTGCTTTGTTGTATGAGTACAAATTGGCGTAAGCACTCTACAGCAACAATAATAATATGATAAATTATTAAAATCAAGCTGTATTCAATATATCTTAATATATTATTTTATCTTCGTATTCTAAAACAGTACAAAAGGCATTCAATTTTGAAAAATTCCAAAATTGAATGCCGAAAAAAGTTTTTGTTATGTTAATTATGCAGCCATTGCAAATTGATTTCCTGCAAATTCTGTATCAGCAGTTTCTGCATTATCCGGTGCTGTTGGCACTTCACTATCTGTTTTCTGTTGTGCGTTTATTGCAGCAATTATTTTAGCACATACATCATCGTCAGCCAGAATTTCTTCTACTGTTATTGTTCCGTTTCCGTCTGCGTCGCATTCCTCAATCTCTGTTGTGCTTAAACCGATTTCTAATGCTTTCTGTTGTGTTATTTGATCTGTGTTGTATGCTTGAATAAATGAATATCTTGACAATACGTTCATAATATAAAGCTCCTTGAGTTCTTCTTATTTATTATTATTTTCTAATCAATCTATCTCTATAGCGTTAATATTGTTCTCCCTCGAAGTTATGCAGCCGTAATAATGGCATTTTAACAAGAGTCATAATAACTTGTTGAGATTTTTACTTTATTATTGATAATAAAATTGTATCTTCTCAAAATGTCTGCTCCTTTTGCCGGATATATATTTGCTTGTAAAATTCTCAAATCAAATAATTTTGTCCTTATATATAAAAGTATCCAATAAATGTATGATTTCAAAAGTAAAAAAAATTTTACAATTGTACACAATTGATATATGTGATAGAATAAAATAACAATGAGTGATGCGAACAGGAAAAGTAAATTAACGATGTTGCTTATGGCATCATTAATTACAACGAATTTTGCTTTTGCGGACAATGCATATAAGAATAATGTTGTAGATGTCAAAGTAAACAAAGAGGCAAATAATGCGGTTATGGTTACAATTTATACGGATAAACCGTATACTGAGCCTGTTGTTGTAAATAAAAAAGCGAATAATAAGTATGTAATATTGATGCCCGAGACAAAGAGTTCATTAAAATCAGCACCGTCAGTAGCAAATATGTCGGGTACGGTAAGCAATGTTTCTGTGAATACTCAGGCTGTATCCGGAAGCAAGGGCTATACTAAGATTGTAATTACATCAGAAAAAGCAATAACTGTAGTGCCCCGCATGCAGCAGTTGAGCACATCATCAACTCAACCGGCATCGGCTGCTGCCGTTCAAAAAGCACAGCAGGAGGCAAGAGCAAAAGCAGCTGCTCAAAAAGCTGCTGCCGATAAAGCTAAAAAAGATGCGGAGGCAAAAAAACTCGCCGAACAAAAAGCGCAGCAAGAGGCACAGGCTAAAAAGACTGCCGCTGTTAAAGCTCAAAAAAATGCCGAAGCAAAAAGACAGGCTCAACAAAAAGCACAACAGGCTGCAAAAGAAAAACAGCTTGCCGTCCAAAAAGCTGCTCAACAGACAGCACTACCTCAAACACAAAAGACTAAACAACCTATAGAAATTTTAGAACAAGAGATTAAAACTGACAAAAATGCTAAATTTATGCAAAGTACTAATGACCCGGTTCTTAATAGAGAAATTCAGGAAAATGCTGAAAAAAATCGGCTTAAAAATGCTAAAAAGAAAAAAACGACGCTTCACGAAACAAATAATAACCGGCAATCCGTTATGGATAACATAAAAGCCGTTTTGCGTGATTACAAAAATGTTAGTTTATGGAAATTACTTTTGCTTGCAGGTGCTATAACATTCCCTGTTATTGTTATAATTATTATTC
>JAJPXE010000243.1 GCA_021205645.1 Candidatus Gastranaerophilales bacterium
TAACAATGTTCAATTAATTTAGTGTTTGCGAAAAAATTTTAATTTTTTGCTGTCCGCCTTAATCAATAACTTATTCTGACAATGATTTTATCAGGTCTTTAATGACAATCTCCTGTGATATAAGTTCTTCTATTCTTGATTTTGTTTGTTCAATCAGTTCTTGCGGTGCGTTTGACACAAATTTTTCATTGTTCATTCTGCACTCAAGCGAAGTTTTTTCGTCCGTAAGCTTTGCCAGTTTTTTCTCCTGTCTTGCAATCTCTGCATTTATGTCGATTAAATCTTCAAGCGGAACTATAAGCTTAGATGATGATACAACGGATACTGCCGATTTTTTCGGCAGCGGAGCATTTATATCGTTATAACTTATATTTTCAACTTTTGCCAAACGTCTGATATAAGACTCTATTGCCTCAAATACAGGCTTTTCATCTTTTTCCGCCCTGATTTCAACATTGATTGTCGTTGATGCCGGGATATTAAAACTTTGCCGCAGATTTCTTAATGATGTAATTGTATCAAATACAAGCTCCATTTCCTTTGATTCTTTCAAAAAATCTAATTTTTTATCATAAACAGGGAATTTCGAAACAATAATTGCAGGAGTTTTACAGTTGTCTGCTTTTGGTATAAGCTGCCATACTTCTTCTGTAATATGCGGCATTACAGGGTGAAGCATTCTTAATGACATATCAAGAACATATCTCAAAACCCTTTGTGTATTGGCTTTTAAACTTTCATCTCTCAATTGGATTTTAGCAATTTCTACATACCAGTCACAGTATGAATTCCAGAAGAAATCATACAGTACATGAGCGGTTTCGCCTATTCTGTAATTCTCAATATTACTGTTAACAAGTTTTGCGGCGGAATTAAGTTTATCTAAAATCCATTTATCTGCAATAGTAAGATTGTCGAAATCAATATCCTTGCCGTCGACACCGTCAAGGTTCATTAGAACAAATCTTGAAGCGTTCCAGATTTTATTGGCAAAATTTCTTCCGTATTCAAATCTGTCATCGCTTACTTTAATATCCTGACCGCCATATGTACAGAGTGAGGTCATAGTAAATCTCAGGGCATCACAACCGTATTTATCGATAATTTGAACAGGGTCAATTGTGTTTCCTTTGGATTTAGACATTTTTTGTCCTTTTTCGTCACGGATAAGCCCGTGAATATAGACGACAGGAAACGGTGCCTTTCCGGTGAATTCAAGCCCCATAGTAATCATTCTTGCAACCCAGAAGAAAATTATATCAAATCCTGTCACAAGCACTGATGTCGGGTAGAATTTTTTAAAGTCGTCCGTTTCACTGTTGGGGAAACCCATAGTGGAAAACGGCCACAATCCTGACGAGAACCACGTATCAAGACAATCAGTGTCTTGAGTATATTTTTGAGGGTCAGGGTTTTCTTTTGCTACAACCATTTCTCCGGTTTCGTTATTATAAAAAGCCGGTATCTGGTGTCCCCACCAGAGTTGACGGGAGATACACCAATCCCGGATGTTTTCCATCCAGCCAAGATAATCTTTTTCCCAACGCTGCGGAACAAATTTAATCCTTCCGTCTTTAACTGCTTTGATTGCCTCCTCCGCTAACGGTTTCATCTTAACAAACCACTGCTCGGAAAGCAGCGGTTCAATTGTTGTTCCGCATCTCTGGCATTTACCGACATTGTGTTCGTGGTCTTTTGTACGTAATAAGAAATTGTTATATTCAAGCATGCCAATAATTTTTTTGCGTGCTTCATATCTGTCAAGATTATGGAAATCCTGCGGGACTTCGCCGCAGGCTTTCATTTTCCCTTCTTCATCAATTACCCATACCGGTTTCATATTATGGCGTTTACCGACCTCATAGTCGTTAGGGTCGTGCGCAGGAGTAATCTTAACTGCACCTGTTCCAAAGCTTCTGTCAACGTATTCATCGGCTATTATAGGTATTTCTCTGCCTGATAACGGAATAATAACCGTTTTACCGACCAACTCGGAGTATTTTTTATCATCAGGGTGAACGGCAATCGCAACATCACCGAATATTGTTTCCGGTCTTGTTGTTGCAACAATAATTGCCCCTCTTTCATTTTTGAGCGGATAAGAAATTTCCCATAAATGACCCTGTTCCGTCTTGTATTCGGTTTCTATGTCGGATATGGCACTTTGACATCTCGGACACCAGTTTACAATATATGCCCCTTTATAAATAAGTCCTTTGTTGTAGAGGGTTACAAACACCTCTTTGACAGCTTCTGAGCAGCCTTTGTCAAAAGTAAATCTTTCTCTTGAACGGTCAAAAGATGCACCTAATCGTTTAAACTGATTAAGTATTGTCGATTTGTGTTCATTTGCCCATTGCCAGGTTTTTTCAAGGAATTTTTCCCGCCCTAAATCGTGCCTTGTCAGTCCTTCTTTTCTCAGTTCTTTTTCAACAACCGCCTGAGTTGCGATACCGGCATGGTCGGTTCCGGGTATCCAGAGAGCCTCATAACCGCTCATTCTGTGATAGCGGGTTAAAATATCCTGTAAAGTCCCATCCAAGGCGTGACCCATGTGCAATACACCGGTAACATTAGGAGGTGGAATGACAATCGAATACGGCGGTTTTTTGCTTGAAGAATTCGCCTTAAAATAGCCGTTATCTTCCCAGAATTTGTATATTCTTGCCTCGGTTTCCTGTGCGTTATATACGGTCGGCAGCTCATCTGTTTTGATTTTTGTTTCTGTCATCTAAAAAATCCTCTTAATGTATTTTTCTTATCAATAAGATACCACAAACAAAGATTAAAAATATCAAATTCAAAAGATATAAGCCGGACAGGTATGTTCAGGCTATTTTATTTAATTGAATTTGCGGGTAAAATGTTATTTTAGCAAATTTAAAATTAATAATATTCATTGTCATCGGAGTCATCATCATCTTTTTGCAGGCGGGTTTCTTGCTTATTATGTTTTTTATCTTCTTTGTCCTCGTCAGGCGAAATACTTGAAATAATATCCTCAGCTTCTTCCATAATCTTCTTATAATCATTAAATCGCGTATATTTAGGCAGTTTAGAGTTAATAACGGAGGCAACATTCATCATCGCCAATGAATTAAGAGTTGCATTGAGCTGTGCGCTGTTATCCACATACTTGTTACTGTTTACCGCCTGTTGTTCTTCTTCGGCTGCATCGACACGTCCGTATTCTGTACCCTGACTTGCACGGTCATCGCTTGTCTTTGCTGCCGTTCCCGATATATCGCCGCTTTTGAAATTAAAAGCACCTGCTACACCGTAGAACCCTGCGGCTCTGTTGTCTACCATCGAGTTACCTCTTGTTTAGCGTTTTATCCTTTGCCCAGTGATGTGTCTTTGTTTATTTAAGCATACCCTTCCGCCTATTATTCTAAATCATCCGGAAAGATTATTTTGCTAGCTCATAATTGTAATTTTTACAATTGTAACAAAAATTAAGAGCATCTGTCTATAGATTACAAAGTAATTTTCATGTTTTTTGCAGGTGCAATACGGTTCAATGCCCTATATCTATTGAGTTTTGAGGGAATATTTTTGAAGTGCTAACTTTGGAATTATTTGTTGTTTAAAAGAAATATAACGTGGTTTTGATAAAAAACTTTACTTAATAAAAATTAACATTATTTTATGTATGGATGGGTGCGGAAAAATCCCAAAATTGCCGTGCGGAAGCGGGTGTAAAACGCACAGCGTTTTACACAGTCTGCCGTGCGGAAGCGGGTGTAAAACGCACAGCGTTTTACACAGTCTGCCGATTTGAAACCGTTCCCCTGAGTTTGCGAGAAAAATTTTAATTTTTTCACAAACTCTATGAAGTAATGTAACATTGTTTAGTATATTTGAAAGTGAGAGCGAATAATATACTTTAATAATATGTGAGGCAGTAGTTTAAACATGAGTGAGAATTATTCATTACAAGACCTATTTAAATCCGGTTTAACCCGTGAGCAGTTCATACAAAAATACAGTGAGTTGAAGAATACTGACGGGACAAAAGCTTCATCCGTATTTGGCAATGGTATGGAGGGGGCTCTTGGTGAAATGTTTGATACTATCAATACTGACGGTAATGATACCATAGATGAAAATGAAATAAGTTTGTTGATGGCATATTCCGATGACGGCGATAATAACAGTATTGTTTCAGAAAATGATTTAAAAGTACTGTATAATAAGGTTGCAGAAAATATTAAATCAAAATATACATCTACTAATCCTCAGGAAATGTATAATACTGCAATGCAAAACAGCGACATATTGAGTAATACATATATTCAGAATTTGGCGGAACAGATTGAAATTCTTAACGAGTTAATTTCTTCCCGTCAAATAAATTCATCTAATCTTATCAATTCATTTCAATCCCGGATTGATAATCTGGTATTAAAAAGTACAAAACTAAGTACGGATTTTAAGAAAAAATACAAGGAGGCTTCAGATAAAGCAGCGAAGCTGCAAAGAGAGTATGATACACAAACCGGTACGGTACAGGAGAAATCCCAACAAATTCAATCTGCAAATGCTGAAGCTGAAATTATTAAGCATGAAATATCAGGACTTGACCCTGAAAAAGATAAGGATGAAATATCATTAAGACAGAAAGAGCTTGATGGTTTGATGCAAAGACAAAATTCTTATAGTGAGGATTATTCATCTCTGTTATTAAATCAAAGCTCATGTGCAAAAGAGCTTTCAACAGCAAGAGGAACACTTAAAAAATTAGCAGAGGAGGCAAAAAATCAAGACAGTAGTATAAAATCACAAATCCAAAATTATCAGAATAACATAGAAACTGAAAAGTTATTGGCTGAAACAGAGATTAAAGGTTACAAGTCACAACTTGCTATATTACAGGCTGCACATGCTTTTGCAATAGCGAACATTCCGAAGCAAACATCCGAAAGAAGTGTTGATACAAGTTCATTCCATAAAAATGATAATTTGATGAGTTTTGACGAATTAAGCAAAGAGGGATTGAAATACTCAAGTGAAAACGGTCAAAAACTTGCGTGTCAGATCAGAAGTAAAGTTGTAGGATTTACCGGATATTGTTCAAGACATGTTGCAAATGGACTGGCTGCAACGGGTCTTGGTAATGAACGTACAGCTTCTGCGTGTTTAATGGACGATGAATTGCGGAATAATAAAAATTTCAGAGAGGTAAAAATTACATCGCAAGACCAGCTAAAGAATTTGCCTGCGGGTTGTGTTGTAGTATATGAAGCGGGTGCTGCGGGGTATAATGCCAAACACGGTCATATTGAAGTAACGCTTGGTGACGGAACGGCTGCCAGTGACGGTATCACACGGAATATGCGTTACAGCGGGAATATGTCGGTATTTGTTCCGGTCGAAAATGCCTGATTATAACGTATCGTCAGATACTGTTCACTGAATAACAAAAATGAAACATTTACTCCACCTCTTCTGTCATGATTGCTTTTCTGTTACATTGTATGTCAGGTAGTTAATTATATTTTTTTGAAAAATCAGTCGTCACATATACTTTCGCAGCTGTTCCGTGTACACGCTTAAATTCTATCTCCTTTACTGTTGTTTCTCCTTTTTTAACTTCACAATTCTCAGGCTCATAATTTATTAAAAATCGCATAAATTCTTTACTGAACATTGAATAACTCCTATACACAACTAACTTATGTATATAATAAGTTTTTTTATCAACA